>NZ_JAXDEO010000058.1:0-34825 GCF_035064975.1 Pseudomonas sp. YuFO20 | reverse complement strand
GCGAAGTTGTGGGTCAGTTCCAGTGCCCGAGCGAGACGCATAAAAAAATCCGATGCCAGTTCAGGCATCGGATTTTGATTTCTTGCGGCCAAAGGTCAAGCGAGATGGCTTAACTGATCGGCATTAGGCCCTTGTGGGGCCTTTTTCCGGAACGCGGGGGTAATCAGCGTTCGAGGTGTTCGATCTTGCCTGGCTTGCCATCCCACTCCGCAGAGTCGGGCAATGGATCTTTGCGTTCGGTAATGTTCGGCCAGATTTCAGCCAGCTCAACGTTCAGCTGGATGAAGTTTTCCATGCCTGCAGGTACTTCATCTTCGGAGAAGATGGCCACAGCCGGGCATTCAGGTTCGCACAGTGCGCAGTCGATGCACTCATCCGGGTGAATCACCAGGAAATTCGGGCCTTCGTAAAAGCAGTCCACCGGACAGACTTCTACGCAGTCGGTGTACTTGCACTTGATGCAGTTGTCGGTGACGACGAAGGTCATTTCTAATTTTCTCCTCAGGCGCGGCTTGCTGCGCCCCTTCACGTAGGGGTCGCAAGGTTTGGGAGCGATAGTCTGCAGGCCAGGCTAAAAGCCAGCAGCATCCCAAACCGCGCGAGATTCTAACAGCTTGCAAGCCAGTGCGTTAGACCCGTGTCTTTAGTGTATAGAGCATTTCGAGTGCGCGACGTGGTGTCATGTTGTCCAGATCGAGTTTGGCCAGTTCGTCCAGCACCGGATGTGGCAGGCTGGCGAACATGTCGCTCTGCTGCGGAGTGGCCGGTTTGCCTTTGGTCGGCGCAGGCGCTTCATGGGGCAGGGCGGTGTCTTCCAGGCGGCTCAAGTGTTCACGGGCACGCAGGATCACCTCGTTCGGCACGCCGGCCAACTGCGCGACCGCCAGGCCATAGCTCTGGCTGGCCGGCCCTGGCAGTACATGGTGCAGGAACACGATGCGTTCGTTGTGCTCAGTGGCATTGAGGTGCACGTTGGCCACGAGCGGCTGGGCTTCCGGCAACACCGTCAGCTCAAAGTAGTGGGTGGCGAACAGCGTGTAGGCCCGCAGGTGCGCCAGGCGTTCCGCCGCCGCCCACGCCAGGGACAGGCCGTCGAAGGTACTGGTGCCGCGCCCGACTTCGTCCATCAGCACCAGGCTGCGTTCGGTGGCGTTGTGCAGGATGTTGGCGGTTTCGCTCATCTCGACCATGAAGGTCGAACGGCCGCCGGCCAGGTCATCGCTGGAGCCGATCCGGGTGAAAATCCGGTCGACCAGGGACAGCTCACAGCTGGCTGCCGGGACGAAACTGCCGATGTGCGCCAGCAGTACGATCAACGCCGTCTGGCGCATATAGGTGGACTTACCGCCCATGTTCGGACCGGTGATCACCAGCATGCGGGTATTGTCGTCGAGGCTCAGGTCGTTGGCCACGAACGGGGTGGTCAAAACCTGTTCAACCACTGGGTGGCGGCCCTGGTTGATGCGCATGCACGGCTCGCTGACAAAACGCGGGCAGTTCAGGTCGAGGTTCAGCGCGCGTTCGGCCAGGTTGCTCAGCACGTCAAGCTCGGCCAGTGCCGCCGCCGTGTCCTGCAGCGGTGGCAACTGGGCGATCAGGTCTTCGAGCAGCGCTTCGTAGAGCATCTTCTCGCGCGCCAGGGCACGGCTCTTGGCTGACAGTGCCTTGTCTTCGAATGCCTTCAGTTCCGGTGTAATGAAACGCTCGGCACCTTTGAGGGTCTGGCGGCGGATGTAATCGGCGGGGGCGGACTCGGCCTGCTTGCTCGGCAGTTCGATGAAGTAGCCGTGGATGCGGTTGTAGCCGACTTTCAGGTGAGACAAACCAGTACGGGCTTTTTCCCGGGCTTCGAGGTCGATCAGGAACTGTCCGGCGTTCTCGCTGAGCGATTGCAGTTCATCGAGTTCGCTGTCGTAACCGGTTTTCAACACGCCGCCGTCACGGATCACCGCGGGCGGATTGTCGATGATGGCTTTTTCCAGCAGTGCTGCCAGTTCCGGGTAGGTGCTGGTGGTGGTTGCCAGTTGGTTGAGGTGCGGCGCTTCCAGCTCGGTCATTGCCACTTGCAGTTGCGGCAGCGCGCCGAGGGCGTCACGCAGGCGAGCAAGGTCCCGTGGACGGGCATTGCGCAAGCCGATCCGGGCAAGAATGCGCTCGATGTCGCCGATTTCCTTGAGCTGCGGTTGCAGCTTTTCGAAACGGTAGCCGTCCAGCAGGCAGGTGATCGAGGTCTGGCGCGCCAGCAACACGTTCAAGTCGCGCAGCGGACGATTCAGCCAGCGGGTCAACAGGCGGCTGCCCATGGCGGTCTGGCAACGATCGACCACCGATTGCAGGGTGTTGTCGCGACCACCGGCCAGGTTGGTGTCCAGTTCCAGGTTGCGCCGGCTCGCGCCGTCCAGCACGACGGTATCGTCCAGGCGCTCGTGGCGCAGGCTGCGCAAGTGCGGCAGGGCGGTGCGCTGGGTTTCCTTCGCATAGGCCAGCAGGCAGCCGGCGGCACCGATGGCCAGGGTAAGATTTTCGCAACCGAAGCCTTTCAGGTCCTGGGTCGAGAATTGCTGGCACAGACTTTTCAGTGCCGAGTCACGCTCGAAATCCCAGGGTGCACGGCGGCGCACGCCACGACGCTTCTCGGCCGGCAGATCCTTGGGCCAGTCATCCGGGATCAGTAACTCTACCGGATTCACTCGCTCCAGTTCCGCCAGCAGGTTTTCCCAGCCTTTGATTTCCAGCACGCTGAAGTTGCCGCTGGTGATGTCCAGCACCGCCAGGCCGAACAGGCGCTCATCGCCCAGGACAGCGGCGATCAGGTTGTCCCGGCGCTCATCGAGCAGCGCTTCGTCGCTCACCGTGCCAGGGGTGATGATCCGCACCACCTGACGATCCACCGGGCCTTTGCTGGTGGCCGGGTCGCCGACCTGCTCGCAGATCACCACGGATTCGCCGAGCTTCACCAGTTTCGCCAGATAACCTTCCGCCGCGTGGTAAGGAATACCGCACATCGGAATCGCCTGGCCAGCCGACTGCCCGCGAGCGGTCAGGGTGATGTCGAGCAGCTTGGCGGCCTTCTTCGCGTCTTCATAGAAGATCTCGTAGAAGTCGCCCATGCGGTAGAACATCAACTGGTCAGGGTGCTGGTTCTTCAGGCGCCAGTACTGCTGCATCATCGGCGTGTGCGAGGACAAATCTGAAATTGCTTTATTCATCAGTGGTTAGGCGGATTCATCAAAATGGCTGGGGCAAAAATGGGGCATTTTAGCATCTGTTTTCTGGGCAGGATGCCATCAAGCTGCTCGTCATTTTCCTCTGGTGGGCGCTATGATGCCTTTAACTACACCCCTTGGCCCCACTTTTCGAAACGCAAGACCTGGTGATCAACCGCCAAGTCGGAAGGGACGCGTCTAAAGGGAGGATTCGAAAATGAATCGCGATGTCATTTTCATCACCTTTGGCAGTTGTTTTTTTTCTTGCCGATTGCTGTCGGCAATATGTTTTTCGTCTTGGGCAAATTCCGTAATTGCAGGCGGATCAACTACGCTCCAAAAACAACCCCGCAGATCGAAGAAACAGTGCACAAGGTCAATACGACCAGAAAGCTGATGGGAAGCAACTGGCTATTCTTCGGGATTCGGCATCCCTGATCGCCACCACTCGGAGTACGCTCCGTGAGAATCGAACAGCCCCGGCTTGCTCTCCTGTTGCTCACCTTGCTGTCTGGTGGTTGCACGACACCCAATGTCCCTCACCAACCCAGTCAGGCCTTGCCAGCGAGCGATTCGGCGTTCGGTCGTTCCATCCAGGCCCAGGTAGCCCCCCATCAAGGCCAATCGGGCTTTCGCCTGCTATCGGACAGTGCCGAGGCTTTCACCGCCCGCGCCGAGCTGATTCGCAGCGCCCAAAGCAGCCTCGACTTGCAGTACTACATCGTCCACGACGGCATCAGTACGAGGATACTGGTTAGCGAGCTGCTCGACGCCGCGGACCGCGGAGTCCGCGTGAGGATTCTGCTCGATGACACCACCAGCGATGACCTGGAGCGAATTATCGCGACGCTGGCTGCACATCCGCAGATTCAGATCCGCGTGTTCAATCCGCTGCACCTGGGTCGCAGCACCGTCGTGACGCGTACGATGGGTCGGTTGTTCAACCTGTCGCAGCAACACAGACGCATGCACAACAAATTGTGGCTGGCGGACAACAGCGTGGCCATCGTCGGAGGGCGCAATCTGGGGGACGAGTATTTCGATGCCGAGCCCAACAAGAATTTCACCGACATCGACATGCTCAGTGTCGGCCCGGTTGCAGAACAGTTGGGACATGGTTTTGACCAGTACTGGAACAGTGCCTTGAGCAAGCCGATCGAGCAGTTTCTCTCGACCCAGCCGACGACCAGGGACCTGATAAATCTCCGGACCCGACTGGACGAATCCCTGGAGGAAACGCGCAAGCAGAATCATGCGCTCTACCAGCAATTGATGAGCTACACCACTCACCCACGCCTGGATGCCTGGCGCCAGGAGTTGATCTGGGCCTGGAATAAAGCGCTGTGGGATGCACCGAGCAAGGTCTTGTCGGAAGGCGAGCCCGCTCCGCACTTGCTGTTGACCACCCAGTTGGCACCCGAGCTTGACGGGGTCACCCAGGAGCTGATCATGGTTTCGGCCTACATGGTGCCCGGTCGACCGGGGGTAGTGTTCTTAACCGGTCGTGCCGACGCCGGCGTGTCGATCAACTTGCTGACCAACTCCCTGGAAGCCACCGATGTGCCCGCCGCGCACGGTGGTTACGCCCCTTATCGCCAAACCTTGCTGGAGCATGGTGTGCAGTTGTTCGAATTACGCCGCCAGTCCGGCGACAATGGCGACAGCGACAGTGGACCGCGCCTGTTTCACAGCGGATCCTCCAACAGTTCCGACTCCAGCCTGCATACCAAGGCGATGGTTTTCGACCAGCAGAAAGCGTTCATTGGCTCGTTCAATTTCGACTCTCGCTCATTATTGTGGAACACCGAAGTCGGGGTGTTGGTGGATAATCAGCAACTCGCCGGGCGGGTGCGCGAACTGGCCCTGGAGGGTATGGCCCCCACGCTCAGTTATCATGTCCTGTTGGAAAAGAATCAGCTGGTCTGGGTCACCGAGGATGACGGCAAACAGCATACGTTGACCAGGGAACCGGGGAGTTGGTGGCGACGCTTCAATTCGTGGCTCAGCAGCACGATCGGGCTGGAGAAAATGTTGTAGCTAATCACTTTCAAGACCAGGATGAATCATGCGGATGTGGTCGGGGAGGACAGTGCGGCTTATCAGCCACCTGATGATGGCGGCGGGTATCAGCGTCATCGCAACTGTCACCAATGGGCAGGTTCCAGCTACACCTCAAGCCACTCAAGAGATAAACGGCTTGCTGGACTTTGTCTCACACAGTGAGTGCAAGTTTGTGCGCAACGGAAGCGAATACTCAGGACCCCGCGCTCGGGCGCATCTGGAGCAGAAGCTGAATTATCTCGAAGGCAGGAACATGGTGAACAGCGCAGAAGATTTCATCGATCTTGCTGCCACTAAAAGCAGTATGAGTGGCCGCGCCTATGAGGTGCGATGTTCAGGAGGCGTGGAACCAGCAAGCACCTGGTTGAAGAGGGAACTTCAAAGGCAACGGCAACTTCATTGATTTTGTCTCAAGTCCAATAACAGTTACTAACGCGATGCCCCGGGTGGACATAAACTCGAACATCCTTCTCCTGGCCGATTCTGTTGAAAAAGTCAGTTTGTCCAAACCGCCTGCACACTGACTCCAGAAAGAGTCTTTTTTGCGCGGCGCTACGCGAAATCTGATCCCGGAATTCTCTGCTCATCGTAAAGATTTCAATCTCAAGCGCGTATTTTTCTGCCGTGGAAACCATAACCGACTTTTTCAACAGAATCGGCCAAAAGCAGCCTCTTCACTGTGCCCCCCATTGCGTCCAAAACCCGGCGTTTTCACTTCAGGGATTTGTCACTCATCCTCCAAATTTGCTGGCAAGCATTTCCCGGACAGCACCGACCAAATCAGACTCGCCATTACGCGCAGGCAACAGGCTGAACTCAACGTCGGGCAAAGCCGGTAACGGAAAGGCTGGCCGGCAAATCTCTGCGCCCACCGGCACAGCCGAGGCATTCAGGCAAGCGACGCCCAGCCCCGCCATCAGTGCTGATTGCAGCCCTGCTACTCCGGACGCGGAATGGGCAATCACATAAGGCACCTTATGTGCGTCCAGCGTCTCTCGGGTAAGACGTTGGAGACTGCATCCCTGCGGTAGCACCAATAGTGGCAACGCGCCATCTTCTTCGTTCCTCGGCTCAGACCCCATGGCTGATACCCAATGCAATGCTTCCCGACGTACCGGGATGCCCTCGGGAAGGCTGCGGCCATCAAGTATGCGCATTGAAAGGCCGATATCGAAGTCGCCTGCATCTGCACCGCTCTCTATCTGCATACTCTTTCGCACCGACACATGCAGTCGAAGGCGTGGATATCTCAGGCGCAGTTGCTTCAACAACTCAGCAATCGAAACGGGCAAGAAGTAGTCGGTGATCGCCAATCTCAATTCGCCGGCAAACGTCACTCCGCGTACGTCTTCAAGAGCGCGATCACTCATGGCCAACAGTTCTCGTGCATGCACCATCAATCGCTCCCCCGCGGGCGTAGGGCGGACACCCTTTTTGCCCCGCTCCAGCAGCGTTACACCGGTGAATGCTTCCAGCTTGCGTAATTGTTCGCTCAACGCTGATTGCGACCGGCACAGGTGCGGCGCGGCCTCCGAAAGACTGCCGGAAGCCATGGCAACGGTGAAGGAACGCAAGAGATCCAGGTCAAAGGGGCGCATGTTGATCCTGCCGTTTTTCCGATAGATGAATGCATATCTTCCGGCTTTTCAGCATCAACGCAACTTCTTACTCTTCGCTTGACATTCATTGCCCGAAAAGGAGTTCAACATGCCCGGTATTACACTCAAGATTTCTGGCGATCCGAACCTTGAACTGGTCCATAGCATCGTCCCCAAACTCACCGCCTTGACCTGTGAAGTACTGGAAAAGCGACCGGAACAGACACTGGTGATGGTGCAGTTCCTGCCTCATGAACTTTGGTTCATCGATAACCTTTCACTGGCCGAACAAGGACGCAACTCGTTCCGTCTGGAGGTCACCATCACGGATGAAAGCAATACCAAGGCCCAGAAAGCGCGCTATCAGCATGAGGCTTTCGAGTTGCTGGCCAAAGAAATAGGAAATGTACACCCGCACTCAAACATACATGTGATCGACTGCCGCGCCAGCGCCTACGGCTATGGCGGTTTGAGCCAGGAGTACAAGCTCCACCACCCTTGAGAGCCCGTCCGCCGCGTTGGTGCTGTTCGACTACACATAGGCATCGAACCAGCATGGCGACTTCAGTGGGATGACCGCTATGGGTCCAGGCTGTGTGAAAACACACTTGATATGTTCAGCGCTGAGATTTTCTTTTGGATTGCCTGCGAAGTTGATAATAGGAAGTAAAGATTGGTCTGCGCGGCCAACATCGGCGCTCATATGGCTGTGGGGGGCGCGTCAGCGGTCCCAACAGCCACTTACCGACGATCCAGCGGCATGATCACGCCCTGATCGCTTCAAGCAATCCCAAGATGCCAAAGATGCTCATCATTCGCTTGAGGTTGTAGGCGAGCACATGAAGGCTCATCTCGGTGCTCACTTTCGGCAGGGTTTTAGTCAGAAAGTGGGTACTTCCCATCCAGTATTTGAGCGTTCCAAAAGGCTGTTCAACGGTCTGTCGGCGACGCCTCATCATCGTTGGATCATTTTCCAGCCGTACCTGCATCGCATCGACTACGGCTTCATGTTCCCAGCGCTTTACCCGGCGCTCCTTACCGGTCGTACACTGCTTCTGCATTGCGCAGGACTGGCAGCCCGAGAACCAATAACAGTGCAGAAGCATGCCGTCTTCCACCGAAGAATGCCGCCGGGTCAGTAACTGTCCCGCAGGGCATCGATACTCGTCCGATGCAGCAAGGTAGATGAAGTCCTGCTTACCAAATCGGCCTTCGGCTTTGCTGCCAGATGTGAGGGGTTTCGGTACGAAGGTAGTGATGCCGGCTTGCTCGCAAGCAAGGATTTCCAGACCTTTGTAATAGCCTCGGTCGGCCACCACCGTTAGCGATCAGCCTCGATTCCTTCACGCGCCTGGTTCGCCATATTGCTCAGTTGCCCACGATCATTACCAACGTTGGTCACCTCATGGGCAATGATCAGATGGTGTTTGTCGTCGACAGCTGTTTGTACGTTGTAGCCAAACGCCCCGCTAGCCACATCAACTCGACGTTGCGCTCGGCCTCACGCTCAGCCGGCGGCTGGACTGAATTCGATTGAGATAGCCGTAGATATAGATCTTCAGCAACACCGCTGGGTGATAGGCCGGACGACCAGTTGCGGCAGGATCGACGCCTTCAAAACCAAGTGCGCCCAGGTCGAGTTCATCGACGAAAACATCGACCACGCGCACTGGATTTTCTTCGGCTACGTAATCGTCCAGACACTCCGGCAGCAAGGTGACTTGCGTCCGAGCCTCACCTTCAATAAATCGCTTCATGATCGCCCCCGCTACGATCTCAACGATCAGAAGATTAGACAATTGCAGGTGTTTTCACACAGCCTGGACCCATAGCTGCCCTTCGCGGAGGACGGCTATGGGCATGCCAGGATATGGTTAAATCGCGTCGACCAGCATCAGATCCTAGCCGTCCGAGATGAGATAGGTGAGCGCCGTGGTCGGTCCGGCTGAGTGAAGTGCTGAGGCGACATATTGAGTCACCGCCAAATCGCTTAATTCAAGGGTTAGGAAACGTTGATAACCACTTTTCCGAAGGCGCCTCGGGCCAGGTGCTCGAAGGCCTTGTGGGCGTCTTCGAATGAATAGGTCTGATCGATCACTGGGCGAATCGCGTGTTCGTTCAGGAATTCGTTCATGCGATCAAACGACGAGCGAGGCGCCACTGCGATGCCGCGGATAGTTGTTTGGCGGAAAATCAACGGCATCAGGCTCAGCGTTGTGGTCTGACCAGTCAGAAAGCCGATTTGTGCGATCTTGCCGGCGGTCTTAGTTGCTAGGATGGATTGGTTCAAGCCTTCCCCACCGGCCACATCCAAAAGCAGGTCCACGCCTTTGCCGTCGGTGAGTTTCAGTATTTCCTCTTCCCAGCGCGGGAAGGTCCGATAATTTACGCCGGCGACTGCGCCAAGCTTTTTCACCGTATCAAGATTGGCGTCGCTGCTGGACGTAACGATCACCTTGGCGCCAAGCGCGGTTGCCAGTTGCACAGCGAAAATCGATACGCCGCCGGTGCCCTGTACCAGAACGGTCTGGCCCGGCTGGATCTGACCGTAGTCGACCAGCGAATACCAAGCTGTCAGCGCCGCAATCGGCAGTGTCGAAGCCTCTTCGTCGGACATGTTGTCTGGCGCACGAACAGCGCTTTCTTCGTGAATGATCATGTATTCAGCCAGGCCACCTGGCAGCGGCATGCCGAAGCAGTAGGCAGGCTCGTCCGGCCCTGGCTCACCATCAATCCATCGCGAGTAGAGGTGCGAGTTGACGCGGTCCCCCACTTTGAATCGGCTTACGCGTTCGCCCACGGCGACGACAGTGCCCGATGCATCGCTGACCGGGATCAGTGGCTTGGGTACCAGATGTGGTTCGTAGAAGCCATCGACGATGGCCTTGTCGCGAAAATTCAAGGAAACCGCGCCGATTTTTACCAGTAACTCGCCGGCCTTGGGGGAGGGCGTAACTGTTTCGCCGAGTGTCAGGTTATCGAGACCGAAATCGTTCAAAAGCCATGCTTTCATTTGTCTATCTCCAGTGAGGGTGACCTACTGGCGACATTCTTCCCCTGCCAAGCTGTTCAATAAATGCCCAGGCAGGCAAAGCATTGTTATTAAATCAGGCAATAATAAGACTTAGCGGTTGCTAGAATTAGACAACAAAAATGCTAAGAGAGAAGACGTAATGGAACTGCTCCAGTCCATGCAAGTTTTTGCCCGATTGGCTGAACTTGGCAGCTTTACTCGTGCGGCGGATGCCATGCAGCTCAGCCGCCCGCAAGTAACCCGCGCGATACAGGAATTGGAAGCCTCGCTTGGCGTTCGACTGTTCCAGCGCACGACCCGTACGGTCAGACTCACATCAGAAGGAGAGCAATTCCATGAGCGAGTTGCAACGATTCTCGGTGAGGTTGCGGATGCGACGGCAATGTTCTCGTCTCCTGGTTCAACCTTGCGTGGTCGACTACGGGTTGACATCCCTACCGCGTTTTCGCAGCCTGGGTTGATCGAGAGCTTGCGAGCGTTTTCAGCCCTCTATCCTGCAATCGATCTGGCCTTGGGGGTCACCGATAGGACCGTCGATCTGGTCGCGGAAGGTATTGACTGTGCGCTGCGAATTGGCGAGTTACCAAGTTCAAGCCTCGTCGCTCGTCGTATCGGTATGGCAACCATGGTCACCTGCGCAGCGCCGCGATACCTAAAGGAACACGGCGAGCCCAAAACCTTGGAGGATCTAAGTGCTCATCGCGGCGTGATCTTTCTCTCCGGGCAGAACCAGCGCCCGCTGGCTTGGCAATTTATGGATGGAGGGCGCGAGCATTCCCACATCAGTCGCCAGGGCATCACAGTCAACGAGTCAAACGCCTATGTTGAATGTGGCGTCGCGGGGTTCGGCATACTTCAGGCTCCAGGCATTACACTGGACCGTTTTCTAACCGACGGCACATTGGTTGAGGTGTTGCGTGCCTATCGTCCGCATCCAAGACCCGTATCGGTGCTATACCCCAGCCGCTCGCACCTGGCACCGCAGGTCGAGGCCTTTGTGTATTGGGTGCGCGAAAATTTCCCCAAACTTTATGGACGCTGGTTAGAAAGGCAGGAAGAGCGCTAGAAAGGCTTTTAGTTAGATGCTGAGAGGGTGCAACCGACACTGATGGTTCGGAGTGATTGCTACTGCCAATATCGGTCGGTCAGGAACGGCTGCAATCGACCCGTCGCGATCACTGGGGAGAGATGCAACGAGATATGACTCCAGCCTCCCATACCGAGGATCAGCAGCTAATATTAATGAGCTAGATTCCATTCATCCGACCCAAGGGACGCGAGTCATGATCTCCACACTAGAGCTTCGCCACATTATTGAATGTGGATTCCAGCCTCTCTCCTGCACATGCTCAGCCAATCCGGACGGATCTTTGATGATCAAGGTATTCGATTCGACCTCTGGGCGGGTCGATCTCCTGGTCACTGCGGTTACGACCAGCGAACTGACGTCCAGCCGGGCCATCGCAAATTTGATTGGTGAGCTTCGTTCTGAAATGGCAGCGCACCAAGCGACGGGCACGGTGGTACTAGCCAAATAGTGATCCGGGCCATAAAACTGGCGCTGCCGAGGAGATCGATAATGGCAGAATCGCTGGCAACTGAGATGGCCACGATCAACTTATAGGTGTCGTTTGTTTCTCTCAATTAAGAGACGTTTGTTCGCGGCCTTCTGATCGTTAGTTTTCTCACCCGTATCTGGACGGGGGTCGTTGTCGAGGATGGCCCAATACTTCGCATGTTGATGGTCGAAATTTTGGTCGAGATTGGTCTCCACTCCTTGGCATTTGAAACCGCCGATGACGCGTTGATTTACTTGCTGAGCAGGCCGAATGATTGTCCGCTCGTGATCGCGGATCATGGTTTGCCAGGTCAACTGCAAGGCGCCGAATTTGTCGCGTTGGTGAAGACGAAATGGCCGTCCATCGCTACGATGCCTCAACTGTTCCCACCTCAACGACGTACCTGCACAAACCTTGGTCTATGGAAGATCTGGTGATGGCTGTAGTGAACCAACTTCAACCTGGTCGTCCGCTCCAAAAAACTTCGTAACGACGATGGAAGTAATCTACCAACAGCAGACAGTCACGACCGACCGCTTATGGCCCGATTGCGGTCAATCGATCTGAGGCGATGAGCTGGGTGGCGTATACCAGTGAACTCTGGAGGCGACATAAACGTGTTTTTGCTTCTGAGGCGTGAAGGGGGTGTCGAGTGTGCCCAGTGCTATCGAAACCCAATCGGAAAATTCACCTTGTGAGCGTGACCAGAACAAAGTTGAACCACACTGCGCGCAGAACTCGCGCAGCACCGATTCTGAAGAAGAATACCTAGTGATTTGCCCAGCGCCGTTGAGTATCCGTAACGCGCTACGGGGCACGCTACCATACGAAGCGAATGCTGCACCGTGACCTTTACGGCATAGACTACAGTGACAATGACTCACTGCCTTGGGCGTAGTCAGTAGCTGATAACTGATTGCTGTGCAAAGACAGCTTCCCTGGTAGACCTCTGTCATGCGTTCGTCCCTGTCGTTGGAAAAGGCGCCAGCTTAGCCACCTTGATCTGATCAGTCGAACGTCCGCTTCCGGGCCGATTCTTGCCTTGCAGGAAGGGCAGAGATCGACCCAAAGCTGACAGTGGCGATAGGCAGAAATTTGCCAAAAGCAGCCCCGTCCCGACCACTGTTGCCGCCATTCCGTTGTTAGTTGCCAGCACTGAATATCAAGTATTTTCCTCTTCCACATAGAGAACCATCCCGGCGTGATAGAGAACCCCGTCACGGAACTCACCGTCGGCGGTGAAGCCTGTGTCGTCCACATACTCGATACGGTTTCCTTCGAGCCAGTAGCTTCCCTGGTAGGCACATTTCTTATCGCCACGGTACTCGGCATAGCGGCCACCGGTAAGCAGCTCATGACGTATGCGGCCATCCACGGTAACCCACATACCGACATACTTGTTTTGATCGCTTGAAGAACCAGTCATATCGTTGCTCCTTGATAGGGTTAATACGCTGATCGCCTCCCATGGCATTCGGTATTGAAGCCAGTCAAATTAACGAGCTGGAGCGCCAGGCAGCGAGGCCTGCGTGGCAATTGCACATTCCGTTAGAAAGGGCTCGCCGTGGGCCGAACGATCAGTTCGCTTACATCCACATCCGCAGGTTGTTCCACGGCATAGGCAATCGCTCGTGCTATGGCGTCGGCCGAAATCGCGATTTTGCGAAACGCCTTCATTTCTGCGCGACCGCCCTCGTCAGAGATGCTGTCGGCCAACTCGGACTCGGTGACACCCGGCGCGATGACCGTAACCCGAATGTCGCCTCCAACCTCTTGGCGAAGGCCTTCCGAGATGGCCCGGACAGCGTACTTGGTGGCGCAGTAAACGGCCGCAGTCGGACTTACTGCATAGGCACCAATAGACGCTATATTGATGATCTGCCCGGCCCGTTGGCGCTGCATAAGCGGCAACGTAGCGGCGATACCGTGCAGAACTCCGCGAATGTTCACGTCAATCATACGGTCCCACTCATCCACCTTGAGTGCCTCGAGTTTGGAAAGAGGCATCACACCCGCGTTGTTCACTAGCACATCGACCCGATCGAACCGGGTAACGGCGAAGGCGATGAAGTCCTGGACATCCTTTCGGTCGGTGACGTCCAGCGCACGAAATTCCGCCTTGCCGCCGGAGGCATTGATCTCGCCAGCAATGATTTCAAGTCGGTCGGTACGACGAGCACCGAGCAGCACTTTTGCGCCCTGGCTAGCCAGCAGTCGCGCAGTAGCCTCACCAATACCGCTGCTTGCGCCGGTGATTGCGATGACTTTGTCCTTGATGTTCAACATGATCGGTTTCCTCTGCCGTTTGCCCAGGAAGCGGGCGTCGAAACAAGGTTACGTACGAGCAACATGTTTGCGTTAGTCGAATACTGCGTAACCCTTGCCCATTTCTGCAGCGGCGACTTCCGCCGCTTACCCCACCCGTTCATAGCGCATTTGTTCCCGGGCAGCTTTCAGGGCTCTAGCCCACCAATTGAGCTGTACCAGCATTCGAGCCATTGAAAGCCTGGCTTGATCAGTCTGAAATATTGCCTCAGCCCCCACGGTTAGCCCCCAGGGATCAGGGAAAGACACGAAATTGCAGATGGGTACCGCGTGCTGTCCGGCCAGGATCTGGCGAAGCTGACTGATCGCGCACAGTCCACCCGATACTCCGCCATAACCGATGAATGCCACCGGCCTTGCGTGCCAGCAATCCGAAACCTGGTCAATGAATGCCTTCAGCGCGCAGTGATGAACATTGCCCTGTTCCGAGGTAATGATCAGGAATGCATCAGCTTCGGCCAATTGGCGCAGAATTTCCCGTCGCTGTACGACTGCCGCATTGTCAGACCTGCCCAGGAAGTTGGCGGGTTCTAGTAACCAAGGTTCGAACTCTGCACGTTGCGCTAACACATCAGTCGCCCACTTCATCAGCGCAGGCTGTGAACCTTGTTCATCCTCACCACTGTGAATCAGGGCCAGTTTTATCTCGCTGTTCATCTCATCCTCCAGACTTGGTATCCAAGTGGTGGCACGTCATTTGCTGAAATTTACCTCCGTCTTTCAGCCTCTGGATTAGAGTATGAGTGGCAACACGGCAGATATAGCCGGGTCTGGGGCATACAACTTGTGACTTGAATTCATATGAGACGGCTGGACATAAACTGCTTCGCTGAAATGAACGTGTTCGTCAGGGTCGTTGAAGACGGCGGCTATACGGCTGCCGCCAAGAACTGTGCACTGACCCCATCAGCGGTCAGCAAGCTGGTCTCAAGGCTGGAAAACCGCCTGGGAGCGCGTTTGCTCAATCGCTCGACAAGGCGACAGTTGCTCACGCCTGAAGGCGCTGCATTCTATGAGCGCAGCCTGACGATCCTGGCGGCGCTTGATGAAGCTGAGCAGGAAGCAGCAGCCAGCTCCGCCCCCCAGGGAACAGTGCGGGTCAACTGCAACGTCGATATCGGGCGTTTGTACCTGCTACCGCTATTGTCGACGTTCCTGCAACATCACCCTGGCGTATCGGTGGAGGTTTTCCTCAGTGACGAAGTCGTCGACCTGATCAGCGCACGAGCTGACGTGGCCATTCGCAGCGGCCCACTCAAAAGCTCCAATCTCGTGGCCAGGCGCTTGGGCGAGTCGAGAGGCCTCATCGTGGCATCACCGGCCTACCTTGCGGCACGCGGCACACCAAAAATTCCAGCCGATCTTGCAGACCACAACTGTCTGGGGTTCACCTTCAGTCAGCCGATGATGGAGTGGAGTTTCGTGAGCGATGGCGGCCAACTGACCCCGGTATCCGTTACCGGCAACGCACGGGTCAGTGACGGCAACGGAGTACGAGAACTTGCAATCCTCGGGCTCGGCCTTGCCCGCGTAGGGTTTTGCCAGGTTGAGCAAGATCTGGCGCATGGCCGACTGGTTTCGGTTTTAGAGGGTTTCATGCCCGTCGCGAAGACAGAGGTGCATGCGGTTTACGTAGGGCAAGGAGGAAAATTGCCCACACGTGTCAGAGCCTTCATGGATTTTCTGGCAACGAACCTCAAGATCCACTAATCGCAACGGGCTGATAACGCGCGGCCACTTTCGTGTGCAGGCGGATACGCAAGCGGGATGAGCGCCTCAAGGTGCAGAGCTCGCGGGACATGTCACGCTTGGCGGTAGGCGCTGGGTGTGACACCGACCTCGCGACGAAAAACCTGGGAGAAATGGCTGGGGCTGGAGTAACCCACTTCCAATCCAACATCAATAATGCTGCGATCGGTCTCGCGCAGTAGATGTCGGGCGCGACTCATGCGCAGGCGAATGAAATACTGTGATGGCGACAGTCCCGTGGCGCGCTTGAATATCCGGCTGAAGTGATACTCGCTCAAATCAGCGATATGAGCCAAATCCGCAAGGCGAAAGTCATCGGCCAGGTGCTCGTTCATCGCATCGATGACGCGTCGCAGCTTGTACGCTTGTAGTGCGTTGCCGCGACGGACAGTGCTATGCGGATCGAGATAACGGCGTATCAGGTGGACGGTCAGCGCCTGAGCCAGGCTGTTAACGAACAACAGGCTGGGCTTACGCTCCTCGATCAACTCGAAGCGCAACTGATTCAACATGAAATTCACCCGCTCATCCTGGGCACCGGAGATATCGAGGAAGGTCACCGCAGCGGTGTGCTCGCCCAGAAGATCACGGGCAGCCCGGTCGATCAGGGGAAGGCCGAGATACAGATGCATCACTTCGAAGGTGTCGCACCCCGTTGTCTGCCAGCGCATTTCGTAGGGCTCGCTTGTGTTGGTGAGAAAGAAGTCGCCAGCCTGCACCTTGACGGCTTTCCATTCCCCACCAAGGGAGCGTTCCTCGACCCTGGCCATGCCTGCCAGGACCAATACCAGCAGAGGCTCCACCACGGCAGGCACCAGTATTGGCTCGACGGTGCTGTGATGGCTGAACAACTGCACCATCACATCCTGCATCTGCGGGAGAAGGGGCACCACCCGTGGTGTTCCCGGCAGATGATGCGGCATCGATTCGGCCGTGATGCGCTGAGCATCGATCGGTGTCAGGTCTTTATGATCAGGATGGTGCACAGGAGGCTCCATCGAAAAGCCCTCAGGCAGGGGCTGGCGTTGATAGAGTAACTTAGCATCGTCGTACTCGAGCATGGTTGCCCGGCGGGTCAGCACCCAAGGCAGTATCGGACGCGTAAAGCTTTATCGCTAGCGCAAAACTCCGACAGGTGCGGCAATCCCGCGAAAGCCCGGTTCTCCCCATTGCGAGACAGTAAAGCCGTCGATAACGACAGCGCCTCACGGGCGCTGAGCCGACGAATATCTCGTCGGCTCGCATGGCAGGAGAGCATCATGACCGAGATCAATCACAGCATTTCCAACGAAGTCGACGGCAAAGTCGCGCTGGTCACCGGCGCAGCAAGTGGCATCGGCAAGGCTATCGCACTGTTGCTGCACGCGCGTGGCGCCAAGGTCATTGCGGAAGACCGCAATCGCGCCGTCGAAGAACTTGCCCGCCCTGGGTTAGTGCCGCTGGTGGCCGACATCACCGAAGACGGCGCCGCGGAGCGCGCAGTGGGTTTGGCCGTCGAAACGTTCGGTCGGCTGGACATTCTGGTGAACAACGCCGGGATCATCATCAACAAGTTAGTCATAGACATGACCCGAGAAGACTGGGAGCGCATCCAGGCGGTCAACGCCACCGCCGCCTTCCTGCATTGCCGCGAAGCGGTCAAGGCGATGATGCCTAATAAATCGGGAGCGATAGTCAACATCGCTTCTTACGCATCCTATTTCGCATTCCCAACCATTGCCGCTTACACCGCGTCCAAAGGCGCATTGGCCCAGTTGACCCGCACGCTGGCGCTCGAGGCGATTGGGCATGGCATTCGCGTCAATGCCATCGGCGTCGGCGACGTGGTGACCAACATACTCAACGACGTGGTTGATGACGGCCCTGGCTTCTTGGCCCAGCACGGCGAAGCCGCCCCCATTGGTCGTGCCGCGCAGCCTGAGGAGGTCGCCGAAGTTGTGGCATTTCTCGCTTCGGACCGCGCGAGCTTCATCGTCGGCTCCGTGGTCATGGCCGACGGCGGTATGACCGTCACCGCGGGCTGATCAACTGACTCGGCATTTAGCATTTTGAGCACATTGTCTGAAGCACTTTATGGACAATAGTTGATCAGGATTGCTTGCAGACATTAGGGCGTCTTTTCGGCGCCCCTCTTGTTACCCAAGAGCAGGGTAAGCTGAAATTTAGCTCAAGGGTTGCCAGTTTGATTGTTGAAGAATGATCAGTGAGAAACTGCCTTCGACGATGACTGAAAAGATCCTGGTTTCTTAGAGAGTACCAAGTTGATAGGCCGCTTTTGGCCGATTGTTGTCTGTTGCAAAGGGCAGTTACCAACCCATAGCGATCGTTGAGAATGTAGAGCCATGAATTATATAGGCCTGTCTAAGTGAGTCGCCCCCAATTCCGTAAATATGGGCTTAATCAGCGCGAGTTCCTAAAGGCCACCGGCGCCAGCCATTTCGATTGAGATAATCGTGCTTTCTGAAGGGAGCGCTCGTTTCGCAGTCAAATACGAGTAGCGTTCTCGCCAGATGCAAAGATCGCACGGCACAACACGGCGCAACAATTGCCAGCGAGGCTTACGTGGGGCAGGCCTGTAATCTTGTGCTCAGGGTGTGGCGCTCCCAGCCCCACCTTGCGAATTTCATGCATCAATCAAGGAGCGAGCGATGCACCTCACCGAGCAACAGTTACTCATGATTTTTCCAGGCGCCCGCACTCAAGCAGGGGCGTTCATCCTGGTCCTCAATAACGCCATGGCGCGCCGTAATATCAGTACCCCCGGGCGCATCGCCGCCTTCCTGGCGCAAATCGGCCACGAGTCCGGGCAGTTGCAGCATGTGCGAGAGTTGGGCAACGAGAAGTATTTCGAGAAATACGATACCGGGGACTTGGCCGAGCGCCTGGGCAATTCTCCTGAGCCCGACGGCGACGGACAACGCTATCGGGGTCGTGGCCTGATCCAGGTCACCGGTCGCAGCAATTATCTGCAGTGCAGTCGGGCGCTGTTTGCTGATGAGCGCTTGTTGCAACAACCCGAACTGTTGGAACTGCCACAGTGGGCCGCCGAATCCGCGGCCTGGTTCTGGGAGCGAAACGGCCTCAATGAACTGGCCGACGGCGATGAGTTCAACCGTATTACCCGACGTATCAATGGTGGCTTGAACGGGTTGCAGGATCGTTTGCTACTGTGGGAACGGGCAAAGGCCGTGTTATGCCCGCCTGCAAGCCCGTGAGGCCTGTGTCAGAGCGCTTGCCCGCGCACATCTTGATAGTCCGTCACTTGCAAGCGCTACTCGCTCGTGTACGTTAGCCTCATTCCGTCCGATCAGGAGTTGACCGTGAAAGAAATCACTCAGCTGGCCGCTGAACTTGGCAGGCGTCTGCAGGTTCTCAACGCCCACGTCACCGCCGCCGAGTCCTGTACGGGCGGCGGTATCAGCGAGGCGATTACCCGGATACCGGGTAGCTCGGCGTGGTTCGAGGCCGGTTATGTCACCTATTCCAACCGCCAG
Source organism: Pseudomonas sp. YuFO20 (assembly GCF_035064975.1). Taxonomy (NCBI): domain Bacteria; kingdom Pseudomonadati; phylum Pseudomonadota; class Gammaproteobacteria; order Pseudomonadales; family Pseudomonadaceae; genus Pseudomonas; species Pseudomonas sp. YuFO20. The sequence goes on along the minus strand of NZ_JAXDEO010000058.1, from coordinate 15,799 downwards.
AAGACGCTTCAGCTGAATGTCCCGACCGAGCTGTTTTCAACGGTGGGAGCGGTCAGTCGGGAGGTGGTCGAGGCCATGGTCCGTGGCGCACAGAAAAAAAGCAGTGCGCGTTTTGCCGTGGCGGTCAGCGGGGTGGCAGGGCCGGACGGCGGTTCTCCCAGCAAGCCGGTGGGCACCGTTTGGCTGGCGTGGGGCGTCGACGACCAGGTGTTCAGCGAGGTACAGCACTTCGCCGGTAACCGCGACGAGGTCCGCCGACAAACGGTGAAGGCCGCGCTAGAGGGGCTGCTGCGCCATGCCGCGGGAGAAATCTCAAATCAGGGGTAGGCGATCCGCAAACGCTGTGGAATAATACTGTCTACTTATACAGGTGTTGGCCGTCAGGCCTTATTGATTACGTGAGGACTTTAATGGACGACAACAAGAAGAAAGCCTTGGCTGCGGCCCTGGGTCAGATCGAACGTCAATTCGGCAAGGGTGCCGTAATGCGTATGGGCGATCAGGACCGTCAGGCGATCCCGGCCATCTCCACTGGCTCTCTGGGTCTGGACATCGCTTTGGGCATTGGCGGTCTGCCAAAAGGCCGCATTGTTGAAATCTACGGTCCTGAATCTTCCGGTAAAACCACACTGACCTTGTCCGTGATCGCCCAGGCCCAGAAAGCCGGCGCGACCTGCGCCTTCGTCGATGCCGAGCACGCCCTCGACCCTGAGTACGCCGGCAAGCTGGGCGTCAACGTCGACGACCTGCTGGTTTCCCAGCCAGACACCGGTGAGCAAGCCCTGGAAATCACCGACATGCTGGTGCGTTCCAATGCGGTTGACGTGATCATCGTCGACTCCGTGGCAGCGCTGGTGCCAAAAGCTGAAATCGAAGGCGAGATGGGTGACATGCACGTGGGCCTGCAAGCCCGCCTGATGTCCCAGGCGCTGCGTAAAATCACCGGTAACATCAAGAACGCCAACTGCCTGGTGATCTTCATCAACCAGATCCGCATGAAGATCGGCGTGATGTTCGGCAGCCCGGAAACCACTACCGGTGGTAACGCGCTGAAGTTCTACGCCTCGGTTCGTCTGGATATCCGCCGCACGGGTGCGGTGAAAGAAGGTGATGAAGTCGTCGGTAGCGAGACCCGCGTCAAGGTTGTAAAGAACAAGGTGGCTTCGCCGTTCCGTCAGGCCGAGTTCCAGATTCTTTACGGCAAGGGCATCTACCTCAATGGCGAGATGATCGACCTGGGTGTGCTGCACGGTTTCGTTGAAAAGTCCGGTGCCTGGTATGCCTATAACGGCACCAAGATCGGCCAGGGTAAAGCCAACTCGGCCAAGTACCTGGCGGATAACCCGGATATTGCCGCAACGCTCGAGAAACAACTGCGTGACAAGCTGCTGTCGCCGGCTTCGGTAGCGGACGCCAAGGCTTCTGCGGTCAAAGAGACCGAAGACGATCTGGCTGACGCTGATATCTGATTGATCCGATGACCGCCGTACTCGATACCCTCGTCGCGGTGCGGCGAACCGCAATGGACCTGCTCGCGCGACGCGAGCACGGTCGAGTCGAGCTGACGCGTAAACTGCGTCAGCGCGGCGCTCTCCCCGAAATGATCGAAACAGCACTCGACCGGTTGACGGAAGAGGGCTTGTTGTCCGAAGCCCGCTACCTTGAAAGCTTTGTTTCCTACCGTGCCCGTTCCGGCTATGGCCCCTTGCGCATTCGTGAAGAGTTGGGGCAGCGCGGCCTGCAACGCAGCGACATCGAACTCGCCTTGCGCGAGAGCGGCATCGACTGGCAGGAGCAGTTGCAAGATACCTGGCGGCGCAAATTCTCCGGGCACTTGCCTATAGACGCTCGGGAGCGTGCCAAGCAAGGCAGGTTCCTGGCGTATCGGGGATATTCCATGGAAATGATCAGCCGCTTGTTCAGCGGCCGAGGAATGGACGATTGACTGAAACGGCCCGCTATTTCGATAGCGGGCCGTTTTTTTTGCCTCACATGACCTTTACTGACTCTCGCGTACGCGGCTGCACTGTTGGTTGGTTTTGTGCCCAGTTTTCCGCCAGGTTGATGTAATCCACCAGCTCGCGCAGTCGGCCTTGATTACGGGCGGTGAAGGTGAAGGCCAGTCGCGCCAGGTGACTGAACTGTGCTTCATCGTGCTCTTCGCCGTTGTAGGCATGTTGATGGAATTGATCGCTCAGGCACAGGTCGGCGAATGCCTCCTGCATGTGTTCCAGTGCCTGGTCACTGAGCTTGTGGTTCATGCGAATCACGAACTGATGCTTGAGCCAGCGGCTGGAGTGGTAATTGCTGTAGAACTGGTTGATCTGCTCCACCGCTTCTTCGGCACTGTAGACCAGCTTTACCAGCTTCATGTCGGCGGGCAGGATGTAGTGGTTTTCCTCCAGTTGCTGGCGGATGAAGTCCAGCGCGCCCTGCCAGAATTTGCCGCCCGGCGCGTCCAGCAGTACCACGGGCACCAATGGGCTTTTACCTGTCTGGATCAGCGTCAGGACTTCCAGCGCTTCGTCCAGGGTGCCGAAACCACCCGGGCACAACACCAGGGCATCCGCTTCCTTGACGAAGAACAGCTTGCGCGTGAAGAAAAAATGGAAGGGCAGCAGGTTGGTCGTGCCCTGGACGGTGGGGTTGGCATGTTGCTCGAAGGGCAGGGTGATGTTGAATCCCAGGCTGTGCTCAAGGCCAGCCCCTTCGTGGGCCGCGGCCATGATGCCGCCTCCCGCACCCGTGATGACCATCATGTCCGAGCGCGCCAGGGCGGCACCGAGTTCCCGGGCGAGGCCATACAAGGGGTGTTCCACTGGCGTGCGTGCTGAGCCGAAAACAGTGACCTTGCGTCGCCCCTTGAACTGCTCCAGCACCCGGAACGCGTGCTCGAGTTCGCGCAGGGCCTGCAGGGTTATCTTGGCATTCCAGCGGTTGTGGTCTTCCTGGGCCATGCGCAGCACAGTCAGGATCATGTCGCGGTAGATCGGGATGTTCGGGCTATTGGGTGAAACCAGGTTGAGCTGTTCTTCGACCTTGCTGATGAGGTCGTGGCCGCTTTCTTGAAAATGACGGCTCAGGAGGTCATTCGGTTGGTAAGGCATTCAACTTCTCCTTCTGCACAGAGCCATCGGCGTCGACCCTTCAGCGTCGACGCCACGCCACTTCATGTGGCGCTGTCTGCCCAGGCCCATGCCTGGGCGATCCACTTGACCCGACCGGTGATCGAGTCATCCATACCGGCTCTGTTTTTCCCTTGGATGAAAGAAACGTTCGCACAGCGCAAGGTGTAACGGGCGGCACCTTTTCATGCCCTGACAAATGAACGTGGATACCTGAAATCTAGACCCTCGCGATGATTCGTGCTGCCTTGATCATTGCGCCGCAAAGTCTTTCCTGGCAACCGTTTATTGACGATTTGCGAGGTGGTTTCACCGCTCGTCTGAACCCGCCCCGAGTATGCTGAGCTCTGATTTACTAAGTTACAGGTACTACACGACAACTTGGCGTCAAGGGCAGGGCGCAAGGTACAAGCGGTTAAAGGATTTTTCGCTCATTACGAGCGAAGCGCAGGGAGCCGGTAAGCCATGGCCAGGGTCATTCTGGAGATCGATACGCAACTGTATCGATTGCTGAAGTCATCAGCCGAGATCAATCATTTGAGTCTCGAGGAGGAGTGCTGCCGGCGTCTTATGGGCGCGGAGCGGCGTTCACGCTATTTGCAAGCGCTGGTGGCGGAACTGCGCGCCGAGGATGAACAGCGGCGCGCAAAATCCCACTGACTTACTTTTTCTTCTGGGTCGCTTTCGGGCAATCCGATTCCTGATAGCTGGCAGAGCCCACCGCACGGTTGGTCTTGACCTCGGTGAAGTCGTAACGCATGACCGCGCCCTTGGCCATCAGCTTGCGGAAGGACGGGTTGTTGCAGACCGAGGCGCCAAGCTGGAAGTACACCGCCTTGGGGTCGGCGCGCATCTTGTTGGCGTGACTGCTTTGCACGCTCAGGTGGTTGATGAGCGTATTGCCCTCGACCGTGTAGCCCTGATCGAGAATGTCTTCATTGATCGCCCGTGGAGTGCCGACGCTGCTTTGCGTGGCGACGTTGCGCAGCTCTCTGTTCAGATTCTGCTCACTCAAGGACGCAGCCTGAGCGTTGAAGGACGACGCCAGCAGAATGGCAGCGGTGGGAACGATAAGGCGCAGCATGAAACTCTCCTGGGGCAGTGATGGGGGTTTGACCCATCACATGACTGTGCGTTCAGTGGCGGCGAATTATAGGGGAGCGGGCCTGGACGGTACAGGTTTGCTCTGGTGGGTCTGGTAAACTGCCTGCACTTTCACCCTGCGAGTGCTTTTCGTGTCGATCTCTTTTTTCTGCCGTGGCCTGCGATGAACCATGCCCCCAACGCCGTAGCCCGTCTGCGCGACCAGCGCGAAGAGGAAGGCATCAAGCCGATCCAGGCCCGTGGCTGGCGGGCGACTCGCTGCCGCGCGTGCCGCGTGATCGAGAGTCACTGCCTGTGCGCCTGGCGTCCGCAGGTCGAGACCCGCTCCGGAGTGTGCCTGATCATGACCGGCAAGGAAGTGTTCAAACCCAGCAACACCGGCTGGCTGATTGCCGATGTGGTGCGTGACAACCATGCCTTCATCTGGTCGCGTACCGAGGTCGATCAACAGTTGCTGGCGTTGCTGTCCGACCCGCAATGGCAGCCTTATCTGGTGTTCCCGGGTGAATATGTCGCGCCTGAGCGGGTGACTCACAGCGTGGCAGTCGATGACACCCGGCGACCGCTGTTCATCTTGCTGGACGCGACCTGGACCGAAGCCCGCAAGATTTTCCGCAAGAGCCCTTATTTCGACGCGCTGCCGATCCTTAGCCTGTTGCCCGAGAAGCTCTCGCGCTATCAATTGCGCCGTTCCACCCGCAGCGAACACCTGTGCACCGCGGAAGTCGCGGCTTTGTGTCTCGATCTGGCGGGCGATGGAGAGGCGGCATCGGCACTCGATGCCTATTTCGATGTGTTCAGCCAGCATTACCTCGACGCCAAGCGTCAGCTGGAAATGAATGTTTCGACCCCGGCGCACACCGAGTTGATGGCCTATGTTCAGCCAGCAGTGGTATTGATGGACTGATTGTCGCCGATGCTGCAATAAAGTGTGCCGGCCATGTCGCTTGACCACCCCGGTTTCGCTGGGCATGCTTGGCGCCGATTAGGGTGCGGCCAGAGTTTGAAACGCCGTTTTTTGCGTTGAACGTGCCCTGTTGGTGCAGCTCCGTGGCTGTTACCTCGAGTTGTTTTGGCGATGCCCGAATGCATCGGGCGTCCCATGAAAAACAGGATCATTTGAAAAATGGCCACATACGAAATCCTGATTGCCGATGACCATCCGCTTTTTCGTTCCGCCCTGCATCAAGCGCTGACCCTGGGCCTGGGCCCGGATGTGCGCCTGGTGGAAGTGGCGAGCATTGCCGAGCTGGAGACCCGCCTGACCGAAAAGGCTGACTGGGACCTGGTGCTGCTGGATCTGAACATGCCGGGTGCGTACGGTTTTTCCGGGTTGGTGCTGTTGCGCGGCCAGTATCCGCAAATTCCTGTGGTCATGGTCTCGGCCCAGGAAGAAGCGACGATCATGGTGAAATCCCGGGAATTTGGTGCAAGCGGTTTCATCCCCAAGTCCAGCGACCTGAGTGTCATCCAGAAAGCCGTGCGCGCGGTGCTCGATGGCGATGTGTTCTGGCCACCGCAGGCGTTCGAAGCCGTCAGCGTTTCAGATGAAGCCAAGGCGGCGAGCGAAGGCCTTGCCAGCTTGACGCCGCAACAGTTCCGGGTGCTGACCATGGTCTGCGAAGGGTTGCTGAACAAGCAGATTGCCTACGAACTGAGTGTGTCCGAAGCGACCATCAAGGCCCACGTCACCGCAATATTTCGTAAGCTGAATGTGCGCACCCGCACCCAGGCGGCGCTGCTGCTGCAACAACTTGAGTCAATTTCAAGCCATTAAGCGCTGGCACCTTCACGCTTTTTTGACTTTGGTTAATCTAGCTTTCCCACTCCCTTTTTTGGTCAGTTCCTACTCTATGTCACCTTTCAAAGGCCAGACCGGCCTGAAACGTATCCTCAATGCTTCCGGCTACTCGCTGGACGGCCTGCGCGCAGCCTTCACCGGCGAGGCGGCTTTTCGGCAACTGGTGTTGCTCAACGTCATCCTGATCCCGCTGTCGTTCTTCTTGAACGTGAGTCGTGTCGAGCAGGCGTTGCTGATTGCGGTCTGCCTGCTGGCGCTGATCGTCGAGTTGCTCAATTCGGCTGTGGAAGCGGCCATCGACCGCATTTCCCTTGAATTGCACCCGTTGTCGAAAAACGCCAAGGACATGGGCAGTGCCGCGCAATTCGTCGCCTTGACCATGATTGCGCTGGTCTGGGCGGTGATCCTGCTTTAAGCGATCGCTGGCAGGACGATCTCGTCGCTGCGCTGCACCCCGGCGGTGAACGCGCGGCACAGGTCGAGGAATTCACGCATCGCCGAGGTCTGGTACTTCTGCTTGTGCCAGATGAAATAGAACTGTCGCGCCAGGTCCAGGTCCGGGGTCTCCACCGCGACCAGGCTGCCGCGACGGAACGCATCCCGCAGCGCCAGCCGCGAGATGCAGCCTATCCCCAGGCCGGACTCCACGGCGCGTTTGATGGCCTCGGTGTGTTCCAGCTCCAGGCGGATGTTCAGCGCGCTACGGTGATGGCGCATGGCCTGGTCGAAGGTCAGGCGCGTGCCTGAACCTTGTTCACGCAAGATCCAGGCTTCATGGCTCAGTTCCTCCATGGTCGCGGTGCCGCGTTTGGCCAGCGGGTGCTGTGGCGCGCAAAAGACCACCAGCTCATCTTCGACCCAGCTTTGCACTTCGATGTCCGGGTGGCTGCAATCGCCTTCGATCAGACCCAAGTCAATTTCGTAGTGGGCGACCTGTTGCACAATGTTGGCGGTGTTCTGCACATGCAGCTTTACCTGGCTTTCCGGGTGGCGCTGCATGAAACCGCCGATCAACAGGGTCGCAAGGTAGTTGCCAATGGTCAGGGTTGCGCCCACCGCCAATGAGCCGAAACCCGACTTGCCATTGAGCAGGTCTTCGATTTCCTTGGCCTGGTCGAGCAGGGCGACCGCCTGGGGCAGCAGCTGTTTACCCAGGGCGTTGAGGCTCAGGCGTTTACCGGCGCGATCGAACAGCTGGCAGCTGCACTGGCGCTCCAGCTCGGTGATCGACGTGCTCGCCGCCGACTGCGAGAGGTTGAGCAGGCCCGCAGCACGGGAGACGCTTTCCTGCTGGGCGACGGCGACGAACACTTGAAGTTGACGGAGAGTAAATCGCATATCGATATAACCGATAACCCTTATCTTAATAATCCAGTTAACAGATATTGTCGGCGCTATTAGAATGCGATGCAATTGCGCACCGCCGGTCTCTTCCTGAAAGAGCAAGCGCAGACCCAATCTCCAGGAGTCCCCGTACATGAGCAACATGAACCACGAGCGTGTCCTCAGTGTTCATCACTGGAACGACACTCTGTTCAGCTTCAAGTGCACCCGTGATCCGGGCCTGCGCTTCGAGAACGGTCAGTTCGTGATGATCGGCCTGCAACAGCCCAATGGCCGCCCGCTTATGCGCGCTTACTCGATCGCCAGCCCGAACTGGGAAGAGCATCTCGAGTTCTTCAGCATCAAGGTGCCTGATGGTCCGCTGACTTCCCAGCTGCAGCATCTGAAGGAAGGCGACGAGATCATCATCAGCAAGAAGCCTACCGGCACGCTGGTGCTGGATGACTTGAAGCCTGGCAAACATTTGTACCTGCTCAGCACCGGTACCGGTCTGGCGCCGTTCATGAGCGTCATCCAGGACCCGGAAACCTACGAGCGTTTCGAAAAAGTGATCCTGTGCCACGGCGTACGTTACGTCAATGAAGTCGCCTACCGCGAATTCATCACCGAGCACCTGCCGCAGAACGAGTTCTTCGGCGACGCGCTGCGTGACAAGTTGATCTACTACCCGACCGTGACCCGCGAGCCGTTCGAGAACGAAGGTCGCCTGACCGACCTGATGCGCAGCGGCAAGCTGTTCAGCGACATCGGCCTGCCACCGATCAACCCGCAGGACGACCGCGCCATGCTGTGCGGCAGCCCGAGCATGCTCGACGAGACCAGCGAAGTGTTGAACAGCTTCGGCCTGAAGGTTTCGCCGCGGATGCGCGAGCCGGGTGATTACCTGATCGAACGTGCATTCGTAGAGAAATAAGCACCAGCAACCGCTTTTGTTTTACCTGTGGGAGCGAGCCTGCTCGCGATGGGGGTGTCAGTCGACATTAATGTTGGCTGTCACACCGCAATCGCGAGCAGGCTCGCTCCCACAGTTGTTTGCGGCGTTCAGGCTTTTGCGGGAATGATTTCAAGGACCCGGATCAGCTCCGGACTCGGATAGTGCCAGCGCACATCCACATCCCAGAACTGCGCACCATATTCCCGTTCCGGCGCAGGCGTCTGGTACGCCGGACGCGGATCTTGCGCCAGGCATTGCTCAATCAGCTCAACCAAGGGCTCTGCAAGGCGCTGAGCATGCCCGTGAGCCTGTTGCAGGGCCGAGTCCGTCCACTGCACGGCGATAAGCGACGGCGCAGCGCTGGCGATACTGTTGCTGGCTGTGTCGATGATGTCTGCATATGGCACGTAGGGTTTGATATCGAGGATCGGTGTGCCATCCAGCAGATCGATCCCGGATATCCACAGGCGATCAGCTTCGACCTTGTCCAGCTTGACCACGGACTGGCCAATGCCATTGGGCCGGTGGGTGGCGCGCGTGGCGAACACCCCCATGGATTTGTTGCCGCCCAGGCGCGGAGGGCGGACTTTGAGTCGTGGCTTTTCCACCAGGGCCTGATGGAACAGGAACAGCAGCCAAACGTGGCTGACCTGCTCCAAGCCCTGTACCGCGTCCCCTTGATCGAACGGTGCCACCAGTTCCAGTACGCCACGGGCGGCCGGGGCCAGTTGCGGCTGGCGTGGAATGGCGAATTTCTCCTTGAAGCAGGAGCGCACGAAGCCGATGGGGGAAACGCTGTAGGTCATGGTTTGGGGTCGAGGCAGAATTAAGGCGCGCATGATAACCCGTTCGACCAGCATTCAGTTGTGCCTGTGCCGGCCCCTTCGCGAGCAAGCCCGCTCCCACATTTGATATAGGGTACACAGGAGATCAGTGTGGGAGCGGGCTTGCTCGCGAAGGCCGTAACGCCGATTTCAGAGGCTGAACCCACCATCCAGCGGAATGATGTTGCCGGTCATGTAGGCCCCAGCCGTACTCGCAAGACTGATGGCCAACGCCGCCATCTCTTCCTCACGGCCCCAGCGCTTCATCGGGATCAACGCGGTGTCCTGCGCCAATGCCTGCTCATCATTGCCGATATGCTGGGTCATTTTGCTCGGAAAGCGCCCCGGTGCGATCACGTTTACGTTGATGTGCTGGCTCACCAGTTCCCGCGCCAGGATCCGCGACAGTTGATGCAAGGCCGCTTTGCTCGGCCCGTAGGCATACGCCTGTTCGCCAAAGGATGAAATCCCGGCGACTGAACCGATATTGATGATCCGTGCCGGGTTCGCAGGCGAACCCGCCTTGCGTAACAGCGGCAGAAATTGCTGGATGCAGTTGAATACTGACGTCACGTTCAGTTGCATGACCTTTTCCCAGCCCTTGATCGGGTAGCTCTCCAAGGGTGCCCCCCAGGTGGTCCCGGCGTTGTTGACCAGGATATCGAGGTGGGTCATCTGCTCGCCCAGGCGCGTGGCCAGTTGCTGCACGCCTTCTTCCGTGGCCAGGTTGGCGGCCACCGCGTGACAGCGTCCGAGCGCACCGAGCTCGTCGGCGGTTTGCCGGCAGGCTTCGACATCACGGGCACAAACGTAGACGGTAGCGCCAGCCTCGACATAGGCCTTGGCGATCATTTTGCCGATGCCACGGGTGCCGCCGGTCACCAGTGCGGTGCGGCCTTGCAGGGAGAAGTAGGGATGCATGGCGAATCCTGAGGGCTGAAGGTCATTACACCCTAGTCGTCAGTCGCGGTCAGCGGAGCCATTATTTTTGCGCGGAATGAGGGGTCATACGGCGTCGGCCCTTGTAGGAGCTGGCTTGCCAGCGAAGAGGCCCGAGAGCCTTGCGGCGATCAATCAGCCGCCTTCGCTGGCAAGCCAGCTCCTACAAGGGGTTGCAATCAGCCTTGGGGGTTATTGCGGGCGCACGCGCAGGGTCAGGCCCTTGAGGAAGTTGCGCAGCAACTGGTCGCCGCACGGGCGGTAGTTGGTGTGGCCGAACTTGCGGAACAGCGCGCTCAGCTCAGGCTTGGACACAGGGAACTCGGCGGCCTTGAGGATCGCGTGCATGTCGTCTTCTTTCAGTTCGAAGGCCACGCGCAGCTTTTTCAGGATGATGTTGTTGGTCACCGGCACTTCGATGGGCTGCGGTGGACGGCTTTCGTCCTTGCCGCGCTTGAAGATCACCAGGCCGTCGAGGAAATGCGCCATGACTTCGTCCGGGCAGCGTACGAAGCCTTCCTCGTCTTCCTCTTTCTTGTCGAGGTAGGTCAGCAGGTCGGCCAGGGTCACGTCCATGCCGCCGAGCTTGATGATCTCGATGACTTTCTTGTCGCTGATGTCGAGCATGTAGCGCACGCTGCGCAGTACGTCGTTATGAATCATGGTGTGCAATCCTGATATTCAGCAGTGGGCGCCGCACAAGCCGCGGCGCCAGAATGTGTGGCGGCGTGAGAGGCCTTAGAACTTCTCTTTGCCGGACAGGTAGCGCCATTGCCCCAAGGGCACCTTGCCGATGGACACGCCGCCGATGCGGATGCGGCGGATGCCCACGACCTTCAGGCCGACGGCCTGGCAGAACAGGGCGATCACGCCCGGTTGCGGGTTCTTCATGGCGAAGCGCAGGCGGTTTTCGTTCTGCCAGCTGGCCTTGACCGGCGGCAGTTCCTTGCCCTTGTAAGTCAGGCCGTGGTTCAGGCGGTTGAGGCCGTGTGCAACCATCTCGCCTTCAACCTCCACCACATATTCCTGCTCGATCTTGCTGGAGTCGGCGGTGAGCTTGCGCAGGATCTTCCAGTCCTGGGTGAACACCAGCAAACCGCTGGCATTGGCCTGCAGGTCGGTGCTGGCGGTCAGGCGCTGGAAGTGGCCCTTGAGCGGGCGCTTGCCGTAGCGATGCTCTTCGCTCAGGGTTTCGGCGCTGATGGTCGCCATGGCGCTGTCCGCGTCCATGCCCGCGGGCACGTTGAGCAGGATGGTCACCGGCTCCGGCGCGGTGGCCTTGGCGTCCTTGTCGAGCTCGACTTTCTGGGTGCCGACCTTGAACTGCGGCTCGTCGACGACTTCGCCGTCGACGGTGACCCAGCCGCCCTCGATGAACAGCTCAGCCTCCCGACGGGAACAGCCGACGAGTTCGATGAGGCGTTTGGAGAGTCGAATCGGGTCAGTCATGACAGGGCCGTAACAAAAAAGGGGTGGGCATTGTACCTGCGTGGCGCCGGTTAATCGCGATTCCATTTGTACCATGCGTTTTTTTGTAGGAGCTGTGTTGTGTCAGCCGTTGCGCGTCAGCTGTTGAGCCTGCCGCAAACGCATATGCAACAACGGATAAGGCTGCCCCATGCCATCGACCTCCGAACGACCGATGACCTCGAAGCCCTGCTTGAAGTAAAACCCCAGGGCTTGCGGGTTCTGTTCGTTGACGTCCAGTTGATCGGCGTTGAGGTTTTCCAGGGCATAACGCAGTAACCGTTTGCCCAGACCCTGGCCGCGATGCGCCGGGTCGATGAAAAGCATCTCGATCTTGCCCGCCGCGACTCCGGCGAATCCGGTAATTCGTTGCTGCGAGTCCTTGGTGCAGATCAGCATCACCGCGTCGAGGTAGCGGGTCAGCACCAGGTTCTTCAACAGTTCGATATAGCTGTCCGGCAGAAAGTCGTGGGTGGCGCGGACCGAGGCCTCCCAGACCCTGGTCAATTCTTCGTAGTCGCTTTGTTTCGGTGTGTGAATGACCGAATGTTGGCGCATGCCAGCCTGCCCCTTGGGTTGTTGGAGATGAGAATCCGTTCCTCACCAAACGATAGCCGTAAAAAAGCCCCGCATCTCTCAAGAGAGCAGGGCTTTCCGTATTTTTTGCGTTTAGATCTGTTCAGCCCACAGGTCGTATTCGTCGGCGTCGGTCACTTTGCACCAGACCTTGTCGCCTGGCTTCAGGTTGCTGCCGTTGTCGATGAACACGTTGCCGTCGATCTCCGGGGCATCGAAGAAGCAGCGGCCGACCGCGCCTTGCTCGTCGACTTCATCGACCAGCACTTCGATTTCACGGCCGATGCGCATTTGCAGGCGCGCCGAGCTGATGGCCTGCTGGTGCGCCATGAAGCGCTCCCAACGGTCCTGCTTGACGTCGTCCGGCACGACTTCCAGGTCCAGATCGTTGGCCGGTGCGCCTTCTACCGGCGAGTACTGGAAGCAGCCGACGCGGTCGAGCTGGGCTTCGGTCAGCCAGTTCAGCAGGTACTGGAAGTCTTCTTCGGTCTCGCCGGGGAAGCCGACGATGAAGGTCGAACGGATGATCAGGTCCGGGCAGATTTCGCGCCAGTTCTTGATCCGCGCCAGGGTCTTGTCTTCGAACGCCGGGCGTTTCATCGACTTGAGGACTTTCGGGCTGGCGTGCTGGAACGGGATGTCCAGGTACGGCAGGATCTTGCCGGCCGCCATCAACGGGATCAGCTCGTCGACGTGCGGGTACGGGTAGACGTAGTGCAGGCGCACCCAGACACCGAGGGTGCTGAGGGCTTCGCAGAGTTCGGTCATGCGGGTTTTCACCGGCGCGCCGTTCCAGAATCCGGTGCGGTACTTCACGTCGACGCCGTAGGCGCTGGTGTCCTGGGAGATGACCAGCAGTTCCTTGACGCCGGACTTGACCAGGCGCTGTGCCTCGTCGAGCACGTCACCGACCGGACGGCTGACCAGCTTGCCACGCATCGACGGGATGATGCAGAAGCTGCAGCTGTGGTTGCAGCCTTCGGAAATCTTCAGGTAGGCGTAGTGGCGCGGGGTCAGCTTGATGCCTTGCGGCGGCACCAGGTCGATCAGCGGGTTGTGATCCTGACGCGGCGGCACGACTTCGTGCACGGCGTTGACCACCTGCTCGTACTGCTGCGGGCCGGTCACCGCCAGCACGCTCGGGTGCACGTTGCGGATGTTGCCTTCTTCGACGCCCATGCAGCCGGTCACGATGACCTTGCCGTTTTCCTTGATGGCTTCGCCGATCACTTCCAGGGACTCGGCCTTGGCCGAATCGATGAAGCCGCAGGTGTTGACCACCACGACATCGGCGTCCTGATAGGTTGACACCACGTCATAGCCTTCCATGCGCAGCTGGGTGAGGATGCGCTCGGAGTCGACCAGTGCTTTCGGGCAACCCAGTGATACGAAGCCAACCTTTGGATTGGCCGGCGCAGGAGTGGTGGACATGTCTAACCTCGGTGTTTTGTGACGCCGCTTGCCGGGTTGGGCAAAACCGACGGACGGGCGCTTGAACTGCGCCTCTGATCAAAAAGTGCGCAATTCTAGCGATGAGACGTTCACTTGACCAGCTTTATGCAGGGAAATACGACGAGTGCTGCGCTATGCTTCGCGCCGTTGGGCTTTACCGATTTTTTACAGTCAACAAAACGTCTGTAACAGCAAGTAAAACAGCGCATGCTGCATGACAAAGCATAGTGCTTCTTCACAGAAGCCCGGGTCTGGGTAGTAGGAGTGGTGGATGGGTCAGGCAAGTAGTCAGGCTGAGGGTGCCGGTCATACGGCGGCCAAGCCTATTGGCATGCTGGTCGCGGCGGTCGGGGTGGTTTATGGCGATATCGGCACGAGCCCGCTGTACACCCTCAAGGAAGTCTTTTCCGGGGACTATGGCGTACCGGTCAACCATGACGGCGTGCTGGGGATTCTGGCGCTGATCTTCTGGTCGCTGATCTGGGTCGTGTCGATCAAGTACATGATGTTTGTCCTGCGTGCCGATAACCAGGGCGAAGGCGGGATCATGGCCTTGACCGCGCTGGCCCGGCGGGCGGCAGCAGGGCACGCGAAATTGCGCACGATCCTGGTGGTCTGCGGACTGATCGGTGCGGCGCTGTTCTATGGCGACAGCATGATCACCCCGGCGATTTCCGTACTGTCGGCCATTGAAGGCCTGGGGCTGGCATTCGACGGCATCGACCACTGGGTGGTGCCGCTGTCGTTGATCGTGCTGGTGGCGTTGTTCCTGATCCAGCGCCACGGCACTGCGCGCATCGGCATCCTGTTCGGGCCGATCATGGTCACCTGGTTTGTGGTGCTGGGGGCATTGGGTGTCCATGGGATCATCCAGCACCCGGAAGTGTTGCAGGCGATGAACCCGGCGTGGGGCGTGCGCTTCTTCGTCGTGCACCCGGGCATGGGCGTGGCGATCCTCGGCGCGGTCGTGCTGGCACTGACCGGTGCCGAAGCGCTGTATGCCGACATGGGCCACTTCGGCCGCAAGCCGATTGCCCGCGCCTGGTTCATCCTTGTGCTGCCGGCGCTGGTGCTCAATTACTTCGGCCAGGGGGCGCTACTGCTGGGCGATCCGGAAGCCGCGCGCAACCCGTTCTATCTGCTGGCGCCGAGCTGGGCATTGATTCCGCTGGTCGGTCTGTCGACCCTGGCCACGGTGATCGCTTCACAGGCGGTGATTTCCGGGGCGTTCTCCCTGACCCGCCAGGCGATCCAGCTCGGCTACATTCCGCGCATGCACATCCAGCACACCTCCAGCGCCGAACAGGGCCAGATCTACATCGGCGCGGTGAACTGGGCGCTGATGGTTGGCGTGGTGCTATTGGTGTTGGGTTTCGAATCCTCTGGTGCCCTGGCCTCGGCCTATGGCGTGGCGGTGACCGGGACCATGCTGATGACCAGTATCCTGGTGTCGGCGGTGATACTGCTGCTGTGGAAGTGGCCGCCGGTGCTGGCGGTGCCGATCCTGCTGGGTTTCCTGCTGGTGGACGGGGTTTACTTCGCCGCCAATGTGCCGAAAATCGTTCAGGGCGGGGCGTTCCCGGTGATCGCCGGTATTGCGCTGTTCGTGTTGATGACTACCTGGAAACGCGGCAAGCAATTGCTGGTGGAGCGTATCGACGAGGGTGGCTTGCCGCTGGAGATTTTCATCAGCAGCATCGCCGTGCAACCGCCGCATCGCGTGCAGGGCACGGCCGTGTTCCTCACCGCGCGACCGGACGCCGTGCCCCACGCGCTGTTGCACAACCTGTTGCATAACCAGGTGCTGCACGAGCAGGTGGTGCTGCTGACCGTTGTCTACGAGGATATTCCACGCGTGCCGGCGAGCCGGCGCTTCGAGGTCGAATCCTACGGCGAAGGCTTCTTCCGGGTGATCCTGCATTTCGGTTTCACCGACGAGCCTGACGTGCCGAAGGCGCTGAAACTCTGTCATCTCGATGAACTGGATTTCAGCCCGATGCGCACCACGTACTTCCTCAGCCGCGAGACGGTCATCGCCTCCAAGCTCGAAGGCATGGCCCGCTGGCGCGAGGGGTTGTTCGCGTTCATGTTGCAGAACGCCAACGGCAATTTGCGCTTCTTCAATCTGCCGTTGAACCGGGTGATTGAGTTGGGGACGCAGGTGGAGATGTAAGATCAAAAGATCGCAGCCTGCGGCAGCTCCTACAGGTGTACACATTCCCCTGTAGGAGCT
>NZ_JAXDEO010000057.1:0-37666 GCF_035064975.1 Pseudomonas sp. YuFO20 | reverse complement strand
CTGCCGCGAATCCTTGCGCACGGCGTCGCCACCGCAGAAGAGGTCGAAATAGAAACCCTGCAAGCGCGGTTAGACGATGAGCGCACCCAATCTGAAGATATCTATATCGGAGACATGATCTTCGGCGCCTGGGCAAAAAAATCGCAGTGAGTGGGCAGCCGAGTGTGACCGATAGCCACCAGCCCTGGTCACTGCAATAGGCCAGGAAAGGTCGACCTACTGCGAGTTTCGATGTAGCTGTTTGTCCCGTTCACGCTCGGGCAGATAACGCTGGGAGTTCCAGACGAGTATGCGGCGAATGTGATCCGCGACATTTTGCCGGGCTTTACGGCGGCGTGGCCGAACGTGGTGCTCCGGGTGCTGACGGCGCCGAGCTATACGCTCAGCGACAGGGTACAGCGGGGCAAGTGCAGATGGCGTTGGTTTCACGCCCAAGAGAATCGCGGTCTGATGTGGAAGTCGCGACTCAAGCACAGGTGTTGGCGGTGACCACCCCGGTATGGGTGGCCGGAGCGGCGGCACCAGCGCCCGCTTTCCTTTCTAATGACTGGAAGCGCGGACCGCGGTAATTACAACTGGCAGCTATCGGCCCAAAGTGTGTAAAAACGCTTCGCCAAAATTGAAGTGCGCGCGTCTACGTTAAATCTTAAATTTATCGGCACGTCAGCAGATGTGGATGTCGCGTAGAAGCGCGATTTTCAATCCGGTTTTGAGTACCTGTCCCACTGAAAAACGTTTTTACACAGCCTCGGCCAGAAGCGGACGCTTCTGGCCGTTTGTACTGAATGAGCTTTAGACCACTTGGGACTATTCATTCACCAACTGGATTACCGTCTTGCCCTTGCCGCGACCTTCCGCGACCTGGCGAAACGCCTCGTTGACTTCTGGCAGCTCAAAGTGCTGTTGATCCACGCGGATCGTCAGTTGACCGGCATTGGCCAACGCGGCGGCCTCGCGCAGGATAGCGCCGTGGTGTTCGCGTCCTTTGCCGGTGAGCAACGGCGCCAGGGTGAATACACCCGAGTAGGTTGCACTTTTAAACGACAACGGCGCCAGGCTGTGTTGCCCCCAACCCAGGCAGCTCAGCACGTGCCCGGTATAAGGCTTAACGGCCTTGAATGACGCATCCAGCGTGCTGCCGCCTACAGTGTCGTAGACGATGTCGAAACCTTCACCAGCCGTATAATGCTCGACATAGTCCTCTACGCTTTGTGCCTGATAGTCGATGGCCGTAGCCCCCAGCGAGCGAATGAAGTCCAGACTCGCCGCCGAACCGGTGGCGTAGACGTCGGCACCGCGAGCCTTGGCCAGTTGCACAGCCACTTGGCCGACCCCACCTGCGCCGCCATGAATCAGCACACGCTGACCGGCACGGACATTGGCACGATCTACCAAACCTTCCCATGCGGTAATGAATACCAAAGGCAATGCAGCCGCCTCACGCATGTCGAGAGTGGTCGGCTTTGGCGCGATCAGCCGGGCATCCACGGCAATGTATTCGGCCATAGTACCCTGGGCACCGCCGATCCCGCCGGGCATACCGAAGACTTCCTGGCCCAGGGTGAAACCATCAACCGCCTCGCCCAGCTCGATGACCGTGCCGGCGAGATCCAGGCCGAGCACTGCGGGCAGCGCCTGGCGGGCGTGAGCCCCTGCGCCGGCGGCGATCTTGGTATCGAGAGGGTTGACTCCTGCCGCGTGAACCCTGACCAGCACCTGCCCCTTAGCGGGTACAGGGCGATCGATTTGGCGGACAGCCAGAGGGGCCTGAGCGGACTCGGCGATAGCGGCGAGCATGGACTGATTCATGATGGGGAACCTCTGATTAAGTGGACGCTTACAGATTGCCGCACGTTCATCATTCCGATAAGAAACTAAATTTGCATATAACTTATTCCACAAAGAGGTCTAATCGCCGATGGACTTGTTCGACAGCATGCACATCTTTGTACGCGTCGTGGAGCGCGGGTCGTTTTCTGCAGTTGCCCGCGAGCTGAACATGGGGCAGCCGGCAGTGAGCAAGCAGGTGCGCGCTCTCGAGCAGTATCTGGGCGGGCCATTGTTCGCCCGCAGCACCCGGTACCTGGCCCTGACCGACCAAGGGCAACGCTTCTACAGCCACTGCCAGGAAATCCTCGGCCACCTCGAAACCGCCACTCGCAGCTTTACCAGCGGTCAGGAGCAGATTGCCGGCCCTCTGCGAGTCGCTGCACCGGTCAGCTATGGGAGGTTGTGCATAGCACCGCTCATAGGGACTTTCCTGCAGCGCCATCCAGATGTCCGGATCGACCTGCGGCTGAGCGATCAAAACGAAGATCTGCTCAAGGAAAACATCGACCTGGCTATCCGGATTGGTGCGGTGAAGAGCGAGGGATTGGTGGCAATGCCACTGGGTACCAGCACACGGCGGGTCTATGCCGCACCCACCTATCTGGATCGACACGGCCTGCCACGCAAGCCCAATGAGCTGACAGGCCACAACTGCATCGGTTTCACATTGCTGGAGCATTACGACAGTTGGCATTTCACGCACATTGCGCAAGAGCTCGATGTAGCCATCAAAGGCAACGTCACCAGCAATAGCAGCGAGGCCATCCGTGAAATGGTTCTCTCCGGCTTGGGTATCTCCCTTTCTCCAGAATGGCTGTTCGCATCTGACGTCGAACAGGGCAGCGTTCGTACCGTGCTTGACGTTTATCAGACCACCGCACTGCCTGTCAGCGCTGTGCTCAGTCGTGAGCGGCGACGTTCAGCGCGGACGATGGCCTTCATCGATTTTCTCCGCGAGCACTTAATGTAAAACCGCCTCGTCATGCACCGTCCGCTATTGGTCGATTTTTGCCCGTCACCAGGATCAGAAAACGACCAAGGCAGACATCGTATGTCCCGCAAATCCGGAGCAACGTATGCGTCGGGGCATCACGTCTTGCGTGATTGAACCGGTTGTCACTTATGTAGAAGCACTGCTCGATTTCACTCCTGCGTAGTGTGGGCAGGCGCGCGAGGA
Source organism: Pseudomonas sp. YuFO20 (assembly GCF_035064975.1). Taxonomy (NCBI): domain Bacteria; kingdom Pseudomonadati; phylum Pseudomonadota; class Gammaproteobacteria; order Pseudomonadales; family Pseudomonadaceae; genus Pseudomonas; species Pseudomonas sp. YuFO20. The sequence goes on along the minus strand of NZ_JAXDEO010000057.1, from coordinate 34,659 downwards.
CACTCTTTTGCATGTGCGTATCGAACAGGTCGTCTATGCGCGCTTTACGTACACCGCTTTATAAACCAGCAAGTCGATGACTATTTGCTCAGCGCAGAGGGGCAGAAATACTCCGCCAAACTAATTGCGTGATAAAACTTTAGCCGATTCGCTCGGCCTACCAGTCCTCAGCGTTCAGTTGGAAGCGTTGCTCAGCTGCTGAAGCTCAAGTTGCCTGGCAGCACTGGCTTCGAGGGTTGCACGCTCTTCATCCAGATACCGATAAATGCTTTGGAGGTTGGCGATTTTCTGTTTGATTTCTGCCATCTTCTTTTCAATCAGCTTCGCGCCGTCAGCACAATCGATCAGCTTGTTCCGCTGCGCATCCAGAATCTCGCCTATTTCCCCCAGGGAAAACCCCATGCTTTGCGCGCGCTGGATAAAGTCCAGATCCTGCAGAGTCTGCACTGTGTAAACGCGATAGTTGTTGGTTTGCCGCAGCGGTGAGATCAGGCCGATTTGCTCGTAGTAACGCAGCGTATGGCGGCTGGCGCCGCTGCGGGCCTCGAGTTCGCCGATTTTCATGAAAACACCGCTTGACTGTAGAGTTGGGTCGATAGTTTACGCTTGATTTTTCACCTTCAACAAGGAGCAGGGAAATGAGCGTGGAGTGCTTTGTCACGGGGGGGACCGGCTTTATCGGTCAACATTTGGTGGCGTACCTGAGTGCCAAAGGTCACACCGTTCGGGTGTTGATGCGTCGCCCTGAGCGACTGGCCGCCCTGCGCGAGCAAGTCGACAATTTGGGAGGGTGCGCAACCCGGGTATTTGCCGTAGCTGGCGATCTGGAACGGGACAACCTCGGGCTGAGTCTTGCGGACCGAGAAGTGCTAAGGCACGCCAGAGTCATATTCCACCTGGGGGCCCACTTCGCATGGGGACTTTCAGTGGAGCATTCTCGTGCGGTGAATGTGGATGGGGCAAAGCGCGTGGCGCTGTTGGCGGCTGAGCAAAAGAGTCGATTAGTGATGATCGGCGGCTACATGCTGAAAAATCATGAGCATCTGCAACGCATCGGAATTGATCCTCGATATCCGCAGCTGACAAATTGGCCTGCGGTCTACCGACATGTCGGTGGTTACGAGGGGAGCAAGCTGGAGGCGCATTTTGCGACCCTGGAGGTCATGTCCGCCAAGGGCGGGGAGATTACCGTTGTCCACCCCGCGACAGTTTGTGGCCACAGCCGCACGGGGCATATCGTTGATGGTCAGCCGCTGGTGGAGCTGATACGCAACCTTGTGCAGGGAAAGCTGACTGCAGTGCCCGGTACCGCCAAGCACTGGCTGCCACTGGTCACCGTGGATTACCTGGTTGAGCTGGTGGCGGTTTGTGCTTTTGATCCTGCCATGGTGGGCCAGGAACTGCTGGCGCTTGATGAGCAAACGCCCAACTTGCGAGAACTCCTGGTGCAGGTGGCACAACCTTTGGGCTTAAAGTCTCCCAAGCATTACATTTCACTGCGCTTGCTGAAGTTGCTTCTGAGTATTCCTCCCGTCGCGCGGTTTTTGAATACAAAACCCGAAGCCCTGGACTTTATCCAGACCACTCGTTTTGATACAGCGGCGGTCGAGCAATTTTCCAACAGGCATGGAATAGCCAAACCGGATATACGTCAGTCTTTGCAGCACACTGCAACGTTCGTGAACTCATATTTCATAGCCAAGGGCCAGGCCCTCTGACTTCTCCCTTGGTGGCGACAGGACGGCGAGTAGCATCCTGCTGGGCTATCCAGCATAAGTACCCTCTCTTTTGAAGGTGGGAAAGCTTGGCAGCCGGGGGTTCTGAATGGAATTCATCGAGCTATTCGATTTTTATAAGCAGTAATTATCATTTTTTTTCGATAGGTTATCGAGGCAATAATCCATCCACGATTGAACTGAAAGGGTTAACGGGATGGCAAAAGCAGAGAGTTACACCAGTACCGCGAAGTGGCTGCATTGGGGGATGGCGTTGCTCTGGATCGGTGCCTGGTTCATTGGCATTCTGGCCACTCACTGGCGTGATGAGTTCAATGCGCATCATGAGCTGACATTCCTGCACAAAGCGATGGCGAGTACGCTGCTGTTTTTGATTGTCGTGCGTATCGCATGGAGGCTCACTCACCCCGTGCCGGCATTGCCCGCGGCGATGAGCCCGTTAATGAAGCGGGGGGCTTTCTTTGGTCACTTGATGCTTTACGCAATGGCGCTAATCGGCCTACCACTCTCTGGCTGGTATTGGAGCTCTGTGGCGGATAAACCCATCCTCGTGGCCGGGCTTTTTCAGTTACCGCCTATGGTCGGTCCTGACCAATCGCTTTATGACTTGGCAAAATCGATTCATACCTATGTTGCTTGGCTATGCGGAGCCTTGGTAGGAGGACACGCCCTCGTGGCGCTCACGCATCACTTCGTTGAAAAAGATGAGGTGTTGAAAAGCATGCTGCCTGGTCGTAATTCGTAAGCGAGTCCATGGAATAGAGTCACAGCGAATAGAGGCCAGATTTTTATCCCCTCTCATGCGACTGGTTCTGGCCGGTTGCTTCCTATCGCGAGAGCTGACGTTGTCGACAGGCATACATCGGCCAGAAGCAGACATTCGGCAGTCACTCTGCCGAGATGCTGGGGTGATGTACCAAGACATCGAGATCAGTAATTGAAGTCATGCCCCAACTCCTTCTGCATCCACTCCAGAAATCTTCTCACCCTAGGGAAGTTTGCATGGGCTCTCGGGAAAACCAGATGGTGTGCAGTGATTGACGCACTCAAATCCGGCGCTACCTCGACCAGCGCGCCACGCGCCAGATAGTCCTGCGCCAGCAGCGTGCTTTCCAAGGCAAACCCAAGCCCGTGGCTGGCTGCCTCCAGCGTCATGTAGGAGCGGTCAAAGCTGAGCGTGTAGGGTTTTTCCGGGCGTGACAGGCCATGTTGGGCAAACAGCTGCGGCCACTTGATCAGCGTGGCCTCCGAAAGGATCAGATTGCAGTCCAGTAAATCCGCGACGGCCCGGATGGGGCGTTTTTCCAGCAGCTTCGGGGACGCCAGCACGGCAATCTTTTCATTGCGTATCGTCCGTACTTCATAGCTGGGCCAGTTGGGCATGCCGTGGCGGATATCTACATCGATCTTGTCGCGGCTGAAATGCAGCGATTCGTAGGAGCACGAGAGATTGAGCTGGATATCGGGATGACTCTGGCGAAATTGCTCCAGTCTCGGCATCAGCCACAACAGGCCGAAACTGGGCGACGAGTGCAGTCGCAGGCAGTCGAGGCTGACATCGCTGGTGGCCCGTTCGGTGGCCACGGCGAGGCTGTGCAGGATGCCGGAAACCTCGGTGAGGTATTGCTCGCCCACCGGGGTCAAGGTCACGCCCCTGGCCGTTCTGAGAAACAGCTGCCGGCCGATCATGGCCTCGAGTTTGGCCAACTGGTGACTGACCGCCGAGGGCGTCAGGTCAAGCAGTTCGGCGGCGCGGGCGACGTTGCCGAAGCGTGCCGTCTGTTCAAAGGCCTGAATGGCTTTCAGGGGTGGAAGGATCGGGGGTGGATCGCCAGGTGAACTCATGATTATTGTTATTCCGCTGCAAGTGGCTTGGGCCGGGCGTCCAGCTATTCAAACATTGGCAGAGTTGGTTGGCGAGTGCTGAATTTTTTTCAGCATCGAGTGACATTCGCGTTATTGCTCAGGGTTTGTCTGGAGCACAAGCTGAGTCATCGGTTCTTCGGGGATCGACCCAATAAAAACAACCAGAGGTACTCTTCCATGCTTCTTCAAGGCAAAGTCGCGATCATCACCGGTGCAGCTTCCGCACGTGGCATCGGCCGCGCTACAGCGACCACCTTCGCGCAACAAGGTGCTCGTGTCGTGATCCTCGACCTGGACGAAGCCGCCGCACGCGATGCCGCTGCTTCCCTGGGCGAAGGCCATCTGGGCCTGGCCGCCAACGTCGCCGACGAATCCCAGGTGCAGCAGGCTGTCGCAGAAATCATCGAGCACTTCGGCCGCATCGACATCCTGGTCAACAACGCCGGCATCACCCAACCCCTCAAGACGCTCGACATCCGCCCTTGCGATTACGACAAGGTGCTGGACGTCAGCCTGCGCGGTACCTTGCTCATGTCCCAGGCAGTGATTCCACTGATGCGCCAGCAGTCTGGCGGCAGCATCGTGTGCATGTCGTCGGTTTCCGCTCAACGTGGCGGCGGCATTTTCGGTGGCCCTCACTACAGCGCCGCCAAGGCCGGCGTGCTGGGCCTGGCTAAAGCCATGGCTCGGGAACTGGGGCCGGACAAGGTGCGCGTCAACTCCATTGCCCCCGGCCTGATTCACACCGACATCACCGGCGGCCTGATGCAGGACGAACGCCGCCACGCGATCATCGACGGCATCCCCTTGGGTCGCCTGGGCGAGGCGCAGGATGTGGCCAATGCGGCGCTGTTCCTGGCCAGCGACCTATCCTCCTACCTGACCGGCATCACCCTGGATGTGAACGGCGGCATGCTGATTCACTGACAACACCTGACGGGCATCAAAGCCCGTGCGGTTCTGGATCGACGACGCAGCCGGGCTTGATCGCCTGGCGGTCAATAAAAACAAGAGATCAGACCATAATGACTACCCTGTCGCTCGAAGCGGTTTCGACCGTGCGCTCCAACGCCTACCGTAAAACCGCGTGGCGCCTGATGCCGTTCCTGATGCTGTGCTACCTGTGCGCCTACCTCGATCGCGTCAACGTCGGCTTCGCCAAACTGCAAATGATGAATGACCTGGCGCTCAGCGAAACGGTGTACGGGCTGGGCGCGGGCATGTTCTTCATCGGCTACTTCCTCTGCGAAGTGCCCAGCAACATCATCCTGCACAAGGTCGGGGCGCGGGTCTGGATCGCGCGCATCATGATCACCTGGGGCATCGTCTCTGCCCTGTTCGCCTTCGTCGAAACCGCCTGGCAATTCTATGCGTTGCGCTTTCTGCTGGGGATCGCAGAAGCCGGCCTGGCACCGGGCCTGCTGCTGTACCTGACCTACTGGTTCCCGTCCTACCGGCGTGCGCGCATGACCGTGTTGTGGTTCATCGCCATTCCGCTGTCGGGCATGGTCGGTGGCCCGATCTCCGGCTGGATCATGACTCACTTCGCCGGTATGCACGGCTGGGCCGGATGGCAATGGATGTTCGTGCTCGAAGCCGTGCCCACCGTGGTGGTTGGACTGCTGGTGTTGAGTTATCTGAAGGATGGCGTGCATCAAGCCAGCTGGCTCAACGACGACGAAAAAGCGCTGATCAGCCGCGAGCTGGCCGAGGATGACCAGAAAAAAGTCACGCACGCCTCTGTTGGCGAATTCATCCGCGACCGTCGCCTGTGGTTACTGGCAGCCATCTACTTCTGTGTCGTGATGGGACAGTACGCAATCACCTTTTGGTTGCCGACCCTGGTGCGTAATGCAGGCGTGTCCGACCCGATGAAAATCGGCCTGCTGACCAGCCTGCCCTACTTCTGCGCGATTGCCGCCATGCTGTATGCCGGACGCAGTGGCGACAAACACCGCGAACGCCGCTGGCACCTGATCGTGCCGATGATCGCCGGGGCCGTCGGCCTGAGCCTGGCAGCCCTGATGGGGGGCAATGTGATGCTCTCCATCCTGAGTCTTTGCCTGGCCGCTTCCGGAATCCTGTCCGCCACCTCGATGTTCTGGATGCTGCCCACCACGCTGCTCGGTGGTGTATCCGCTGCCGCCGGCATCGCAGCGGTGAACAGCTTCGCCAACCTCGCCGGTTTCTGTTCGCCCTACCTGATTGGCTGGATAACCACACTGACCGGTTCCAGCGCCATCGGCATGTATCTGATTACTGGCGTGCTGCTCGCCGGTGCCACCCTGGTGCTGCGCATTCCCGCCGCCTTGGTCAATCGTTGATTCACAGGAGTATTCACCATGACTGCCCATTCTTCATTCGTAACACCCAAGACCCTGGCGGAGCGCGCCCACAACATTCGTCGCCACGCGTTGCGCATGGGCCAGGTCCAGGGCCAAGGCTACGTCGGCCAGGCCCTCGGCGCTGCCGACCTGCTGGCGGTGTCCTACTTCCATGCCCTGAACCATCGGCCCGAAGACCCTGATTGGGAAGCCCGCGATCGCTTCTACCTGTCAATCGGTCACTACGCCATTGCGCTGTACGCGGCCTTGATCGAAGCCGAAATAATCCCGCTCGATGAGTTGGAAACCTACGGCGCAGACGACAGCCGCCTGCCTATGTCGGGCATGGCCGCCTACACGCCAGGCATGGAAATCACCGGTGGTTCGCTGGGTCAGGGCCTGGGCATCGCGGTGGGTGCCTGCCTGGGCCTCAAGCGCAAAGGCTCGCCTTCCTTCGTTTACAACTTGCTGTCCGACGGCGAACTGAATGAAGGCTCGACCTGGGAAGCCGTGATGTCGGCATCGCACTGGAAGCTCGACAACCTCATCGCCATCGTCGACGTCAACAACCAGCAAGCCGACGGCTACTCCAGTGAAATCCTGTCCTTCGAACCCATCGTCGATCGCTGGCAAGCGTTTGGCTGGTTCACCCAGCGCGTCGACGGCAATGACCTGGAGGCGCTGGTCACCGCGTTCGATGCCGCGCGCAATCATTCCGGCACTCAGCCGCGGGTGATCATCTGCGACACCAAAATGGGCAAAGGCGTGCCCTTCCTCGAAACCCGGGAAAAGACGCACTTCATCCGCGTGGAAGAACACGAATGGGATCTGGCACTGAACAATCTTGAAGAAGGAAAAAACCAATGAGCAATGCAGCCAACACTCCGACTTCGACTGCCGAACCGACCAGGAAACGCCTGACCACCTCGGCGATGATCGCCTCCATTGCCTCGGAAGGCCAGGCCACCAGATCGGCACCTTTCGGACATGCATTAGCCGCGCTGGCAGATCAGCGTCAGGACATCGTCGGCCTGTCCGCCGACCTGTCCAGGTACACCGACCTGCACATCTTCGCCAAGGCCCATCCCGACCGGTTCTATCAGATGGGCATGGCCGAGCAACTGCTGATGAGTGCGGCCGCCGGTATGGCCCGCGAAGGCTTCGTACCTTTCGCCACGACTTATGCGGTGTTCGCCTCACGCCGCGCCTACGACTTCATCTGCATGGCGATTGCCGAGGAAAACCTCAACGTCAAGATCGTCTGCGGCCTGCCCGGCCTCACCACCGGTTACGGCCCCAGCCATCAGGCCACGGACGACCTGGCCATCTTCCGCGCCATGCCCAACCTGATGATCGTCGACCCCTGCGATGCCCTGGAAATCGAGCAGGCCGTGCCCGCCATCGCCGCGCATCAGGGGCCGGTGTACATGCGTTTGCTGCGCGGCAACGTACCGCTGGTGCTGGACGAGTACGGCTACAAGTTCGAGATCGGCAAGGCAAAGACCCTGCGCACCGGCAACGATGTGCTGATCATCTCTACAGGCCTGATGACCATGCGCGCACTGGAAGCGGCCAAGGAACTGCAAGCGGACGGCATCGATGTCGCCGTGATGCACGTGCCGACGATCAAGCCATTGGATGAGCAAACCATTCTTGCCGAGGCAAGGAAGTCAGGTCGACTGGTGGTCACCGCAGAAAACAGTTCGATTATTGGGGGACTGGGCGAAGCCGTTGCCGGGGTGCTGCTGCGCAACGGAGTGACGCCCACCTTCAGGCAGATTGCCTTGCCCGACGCGTTCCTCGATGCCGGTGCTTTGCCAACGCTGCATGATCGTTATGGCATCTCCACTCAAGCCGTGTGCACGCAAATCAAAGCCTGGCTGTAACGGCGAGGACATCTGGCATCTGCCAGGGCATTACGCCCTGGCTTGCTCATGTTGTGTTGACGTCGCCACAGGCAGCAATCGGCCCCTGCAAATAATCGATTTTTTAAATAGAACCTCTTTGATAATCCCTGCCGATCGCACGGTCTGAATTTTAGTGAACCGAAACCGACACCCATTTCAGGATGTGGGCGATCCGCTAAATGACAGGGATGATTTGAAGGTGGAAACCATCATGTCGAACTATTCAGCCGACCAGATTATTGCCTGCCGCCGCGTAGCGATGGAGCAGAACCGAAAGCTGTTCGAGGAAGCGAACGCCATCAACCGGTCAGCGCTCGATCTCCTTGACCGCAGTGATTTCGACAGCGAAATGTTTCTTGTTTATTTGCAGCTGCAGGAAAAGGCAAAACACCTGTTTAGAGAGGCGCTGGAACATATCACTTTACTGGAGGAACAATTTCCCTCACCGCAGCTGCAAAACACCATCGATGGCAGCGCTCGAAAATCAGCGCTTTTGAATGAGGCCCGGCGAGAAGAATCGAGCGCTACCCTGGCTGTCTTCCAGTCGACATGACTCAGGGAATCTATCATGGCAGCAAATAATCGTTAACTTGCCTATGAAGGGTGCCGCTTGTCGTAGCCGTAAAACTTAAGCCGGCAATATAAAGGTCTAACTTTCACGGTGACGCAAGGTCATGAATCAACAGCGGGACGGCCATCATGAAAATAGCGCAAATTGCTCCGTTATATGAGTCCGTCCCACCCTCGCTGTACGGGGGTACCGAAAGGGTCGTTGCACACCTGACAGATGCCTTGGTAGAACTGGGACACGAAGTCACCTTGTTCGCCGCCAATGGGTCACACACGGCTGGCGTCCTGGTGACGAGTCGCGATCAAGCGTTGAGACTGGATCAAACGCCGCTGAAATCCGAACTTGCCTGTCATTTAAGCTTGCTTTCTGAAGTACAGCACCGAGCTGGCGAGTTCGATGTCTTGCATTTTCACGTTGACTTGCTGCACTTCCCTTTTTTTGAAGATATTGCGCACAAGGTATTGACCACCCTTCATGGCAGGCTGGATATGAAAGATCTTGAGGGTGCCTATTCGCGATGGCATCGCTATCCTCTTGTATCCATCTCCCGACATCAGCGTACGCCACTGCCAGATGCAAACTGGATCGACACGATCTATCACGGTTTGTCTCATACCAGCTTTAGCCTGCATCGAAGTTCAGGGGATTATCTGGCGTTTCTGGGGAGAATATCTCCTGAAAAACGCCCCGATCGTGCAATCAACATTGCCCTCGCTGCCGGGTTGCCGTTAAAGATCGCCGCCAAAGTCGATGCCGCTGATCGTGAATATTTCGAACAGCGCATATGTCCTTTGCTTACACTTCCCGGCATCGAATATATCGGAGAGATAGGAGATCATGAGAAATCCGACTTCCTGGGAAACGCCAGAGCCTTGTTATTTCCCATTGATTGGCCCGAACCATTCGGATTAGTCATGATAGAGGCAATGGCTTGCGGTACACCGGTTATCGCCTGGAATTGTGGTTCCGTCCCCGAAGTGGTTGAACATGGCGTCACCGGCTTCATAATCAATAGCGAACAAGAGGCTGTGGTCGCTACCCGTCAGGTACTTGAACTTGATCGACAGGCTATACGTGACGTTTTCGTCAATCGTTTTTCCGCCAAGGTAATGGCGCAGCGGTATGTCGACCTGTATCGAACACTGACCGCAGGTTGATACTCGCGATGCCTTCAGGCCAATCCCATGACAATCACATCCGGTTCACCTGAATCCCCGCAACAAGTCCCCCTCGTCAATGAGCCAGGCGCTCAAAACCTGTTTGTGCTGGTCGACCATAACACCTACCTGGTGGCCAACGCATTCGGTGACATCGAGCCTGGTGCCGTAGGGTTATTCCATCACGACACCCGACTCCTTTCCGTCTACCAGTTGAGTGTCGCTGGACAACGTCCATCCCTGCTGTCCGCGTCAGTCAGCCAGGACAACGTCTACTTCATCTCTCATTTAACCAATCATCCCCTGCCCCTGTTAGGCGAAGAAACCACGCCACAGGGCGTTATCCATATCGGACGCAAGCGTTTCCTTTGGGAGGAACGCATGTTCGAGTGCATCAGCCTGTTCAATTACAGTGATCAACCCAGTCTGTTGCCGATCAATTTGCGTTTCGCCGGCGACTTCCGGGATATGTTCGAGGTTCGCGGTCAAAGCCGGCCTTTGCGCGGCACACTCTCCGAGCCGCAGGTATCCAGACAAGGGGTCGTCGTGTGCTACGAGGGCCTGGACAAACAGCCGCGCAGCATGGCGATCAGCTTTTGCACCGAGCCAACGCACATCAACGGCGACAATGCCAGCTTTCAAATTGAAATAGGCCCGCATAAAAGCCATGAGCTTTATATTGAGGTCGGTTCAAGCATCATGCAGCCGGGGCGTCAGCGCTATCGATCCGCTGCCGCTCTGGCTTGCCGTGCAATGCGCAACAAAGAACAACGAGGCGCGCGCATCATAGCTTCAGGCCGCTTGTTCCAGGCCTGGCTCAATAAATCCCGTGCCGACCTGGCCTTACTGACGGCAGACCTTCCGACTGGCCCCTATCCGTATGCCGGCGTTCCCTGGTACTCCACGCCATTCGGACGTGACGCCATCATCACGGCCTATCAATCCCTGTGGCTTAACCCCTCACTGGCGCGCGGAGTACTCGCCTACCTGGCCGCGCATCAAGCCACCGAAACCTCGACATTCCGTGATGCCGAACCGGGAAAGATCATGCATGAGACGCGGCAGGGGGAAATGTCGAGACTCAACGAATTACCCTTTGCTCGCTATTACGGAGGCGTCGATACAACGCCCTTGTTCCTGATGTTGGCCGGCGCCTATGTACGACGCACCGAAGATCTGGCGCTCATCGAGGTGCTATGGCCGGCACTTGAACTGGCAACGTCATGGATGGAAAACAATGCATCAAGGAATGCCGAAGGTTTTATCACTTACCAGCGAGGGGAACTCACCGGTTTGGCCAATCAGGGCTGGAAAGACAGCCACGATTCCATTTTCCACCAGGATGGTCGCTCGCCTGAAGGGCCTATCGCGTTGGTGGAAGTGCAGGGCTACGCTTGGCGCGCTTATTTGAGCATGAGCACATTGGCCAGGCGCCGAGGCGATAACCAGGCAGCGGAACACTGGCAAACCTGTGCAAACGAATTACGTGAGGCGGTTGAACGCTGCTTCTGGATGAAGGATCGGCAATTTTATGCACTCGCCCTTGACGGAAACGGCGAGCGTTGCGAAGTGAGGGCCTCAAACGTGGGTCATCTGCTGTTTACCGGCTTACCTTCGGCTGAGCGAGGCAAGACCGTTGCACAGCAACTTCTCACTAACGCCTTCTACAATGGCTGGGGCGTCAGGACGCTGGAAACGGGGGCCGTCCGCTTCAACCCCATGTCTTATCACAATGGATCGGTCTGGCCTCACGATGTCGCCCTGTGTGCAGCAGGTATCAGTCGATACGGCGAACACACTGGCGCTGTCCGATTGCTGAGCGGAATGTTCGAAGCGGCTGCCTTCTTCGGCATGCGATTACCGGAGCTGTTTTGCGGATTCAAGCGCGCCCCCGGCGAGACACCCGTCGCTTACCCGGTGGCCTGTTTACCTCAGGCCTGGGCAGCTGGCTCAGTGTTCATGCTCCTGCACGCCTGCCTGGGGATTACCATTGATGCAGCAGCTCGCCGTGTGGTCATTCGACACCCCCATCTTCCCATTGGCATCGATCGCCTGGAAGTGCGCAAGCTGAGATTCAATGAGCACTGCGTCGACCTTTGTTTCCAGAGAATCGGTGACGGCGTGGCTGCGTATATCGAACGGCAGCAAGGGCCGGATTTGATTCGCCTGGATGTCAAACTCTAAAACGCCACACCACTTCGATCCGCCTTGCAGAGCCCAGCGCGATGCAGGGCGACAGTGGCCTGTGTTCGTTTCGCATTTAAAACAAATTCCTCATTTACCCACCCTCAGCGTTACCTGAAAAAGCACCACCTCCTCGCAAATCCCCGAGCCTCGCACGATCGATGTGCAATTTCGTGCCATACAAGAAACCACGTTTCATATATGAAACGTCGATAATTTTCAAATTAATAGCTAACTCATTAATTTAAAACGCTTTTTAAACAAAATAAGGACCTTGCCAATCTCTGGCATTGTTCATGCACTAAACGCCGTATCACCTATAAAACAGACCAGAGACCCTTCCCAATGGCTGTGAAAGAGATGTACGCCGTCGCCCCGCAATGGAACAAACCCGCTTCCAAGGAAGATCTGGAGCCCACCGAGATTGAATTCCGCAATGTCGGCAAATGTTTCCCGGCCAAGGGAAAACCCGAAGCGCCGTTCGCCATTCGCGGGGTCAATTTCAAGATCCGCCGTGGTGAAGTGGTGTCGATCATCGGCCCTTCCGGTTGCGGCAAGAGCACCATCCTCAATATGGGTTCCGGCCTCTACCGCCCTTCCGAAGGCGAAGTGTTCGTCGGCGGTGAAGCGGTCACCGGCCCGGTCCGCCAGGTCGCCTTCATGCTGCAAAAAGACCTGTTGATGCCGTGGCGCAGCATTCGCCGCAACGTCGAACTGGGCCTGGAAATTCAAGGTGTGGCGGCCGCCAAGCGTCAGGCCGTGGCTGAAGATCTGCTCGATCGTTGCCACCTGCAAGGCTTTGCCGACCACTACCCGTTCCAGCTGTCGGGCGGCATGCGCCAGCGCGCTGCCCTGGCCCGCACCCTGGCCGTCGACCCGCAGGTGCTGTTCCTTGACGAGCCGTTCTCGGCGCTGGATGCGCAGACCAAGATGATCCTGCAACAGGACATGGCGCGGATGCTGTTCGATGAAAAGAAAACCGCGCTGTTCATTACCCATGACCTGATCGAAGGCATCGCCATGTCTGACCGGCTGCTGGTCATGAGCGCCCGCCCCGGCACCATCATCGAAGAAATCACCATCGACCTGCCGTTTCGCGACAACCCGCTGGAGCGCCGCAAGCTGCCGGAGATCGGCCCGCTGGTGGGTCGCCTGATGGAGTTGCTGCAAGTCAGCGAACACACCGAACTGCATTGATCACGCCTGTAGGCACGCAACCGATTAGGAGTACGCATGTTCAAGTCTCTGTTTCAACGCTTCAGCCAGGTCACCGCCATCACGCTCGGCCTGGGCATGGCCTTCGCCGCCCAGGCGCAGTCGACCGACGTGACTTACCTGTTGCCGGCGCCACCGAACCTGCCGGCCTTCGCTCCGTGGATCATCGCGCAGCAGAAGGGTTACTACGCCGCCCAGAACCTGAACATGAAGTTCATCGCCGCCAAGGGTGGCGTGGACGTGGCAAAACAGATCGGCGCCGGTAACGCCATGCTCGGCGGTGCCCTGGGTGATACCCCGATCGTGGTGCGGGCCAACGGGATTCCGGTGCGCGCGGTCGCGGTGCTGGGTGCCGGCGGCGTGACCATGATCGCCACCAATGCCGAGCAAAACATCAACTCCATCAGCGACCTCAAGGGCAAGACCATGACGGTGATGTCCTACTCGGACACCACCTACTACGCCCTGCTCGCCTCCCTGCGCAAAGCTGGCCTGAGCAAGAACGATGTGAACATCCAGGCCGCCGGCCCGGCCGGTGTCTGGCAATTGTTCTCGGCCAACAAAGCCGAGGCGATGGCCGGTGTGCCGGACTGGGTGGTCAACGCCGAAGAAGCCGGGTTGAAGATCAAGCTGATACCGCAGTCGCAGATTTTCGAAAGCATGGCCCAGTCGATCCTCGCCTCCGACGACGCGATCAAGAATCACCCGGATATCGTTCGCGGCGCGGTCCAGGCAACCCTGCAGGGCATGCGCGACATCATTGCCGACCCACGGGCTGCCGCCGTGACCTTTGCCAAGGCAGTACCCGCCTATGCCGGCAAGGAAGACTCGCTGGAGAAGATCTTCAAGCTCTACGTCGAGCATGTCTACGCCAACCAGACCGTATTGGGTCGAATCGATCCGGCGCGACTCGAAGCGGTCCGCCAGTTCTATGTCAGCGAAGGCATCGTCACCCAGGAGCCCAAGCTCGACGACCTGTACACCAACCAGTTCATCGACACCCAAACAGCCGCGCAATGACGGCCAGTGACAACAAGGTAACGACACGATGAAAAACCTCAGTAATTCCATGCTCGGCAGCGTCGCCCTGCTGATCCTGTTCCTGGTGCTCTGGCAGTGGGGCCCGGGATTGCTCGGCATGCCCGAATTCGTCATGCCGCAGCTGAGCCGCGTGGCCCAGGAAGGCCTGGTGATGTGGCACAGCGGCGGCCTTTGGCAACACACCCTGATCACCGCCTTCGAAATCATCGTCGGTTTTGGCCTGGGTGCCCTGCTCGGTGTGGTGATCGGCGTGTCGCTGGGCCTCTCGCCCGCCGCCGAGGCCATGCTGTCGCCGTACATCCTGGCGCTGCAGATCGCCCCGAAAGTCGCCTTCGCCCCGCTGTTCGTCATGTGGCTGGGCTACACCATCTACCCGAAGATCCTGATCGCCATCCTGATCGTGTTCTTCCCGGTGATGATCAACGTGCTGTCGGCGATCCGCACCGTGGACCCGGACATGATCAACCTGGTGCGGACCATGAACGCCAGCCGCTGGCAGATCTTCCGCCTGGTGGAGTTCCCCTCGGCCATGGCCGCGCTGTTCTCCGGCCTGCGCATTGCTTCGACCCTGGCCGTCATCGGCGTCACCGTCGGTGAACTGGTCGGCGGTAACCAGGGCCTGGGCTTCCTGCTGGTCGATGCCGAAGGCCAAGGCAATACCGCGGGCGTGTTCGTCGCCATCGTCATGCTCACGCTGATCGGTGTGCTCGCCTACGGCGCGGTGGTCTGGAGCGAAAAACGCGTCCTGCACTACATGCCCAAAGCCATGTTGAGTACCCAATGATGACCACCTTCAATCGCTTGCTCGAAGGCCGTCGCGTACTGGTCACCGGTGGCGCCCGCGGACTGGGTTACGCCTTTGCCCAGGCCATCGGCCGCGCCGGTGCCCAGGTGGTGATCGCCGACATCCTCGCCGAACGCGTGCAGCAATCGGCCGCCGAACTGGTCGCCGAAGGCCTGGACGTGCATGGCGTCACGGTCGACCTGGCGCAGCCGGATTCGATCGACGCCTGCATCGCCGAAACTACCCGTTTGCTCGGAGGGTTGGACGGACTGGTGAACAACGCCTCGATCACCAATTCCGGTGGCAAGACCTGCGAAGAGCTGACCCTGGACACCTGGGACCAGGTGATGCAAGTCAACGTGCGCGGCACCTGGTTGATGACCAAGGCGTGCCTGCCGGCCCTGCGCGCCAGCGGCCAGGGCGCCATCGTCAACCTGGCGTCCGACACCCCGCTGTGGGGCGCGCCGAACCTGCTGGCGTATGTCGCGAGCAAGGGCGCAATCATCGCCATGACCCGCAGCCTGGCCCGTGAACTGGGGACCGACAACATCACGGTCAACGCCATCGCGCCCGGCCTGGTGCTGGTCGAAGCCACGGCCTATGTGCCCGAGGCGCGCCACCGTTTGTACAACGATCAACGGGCGATTCAACGCCCACAACTTCCCGAGGACGTCAGCGGCGCCGTGCTGTTCGCGCTGTCCGACCTCGCCCGCTTCATCACTGGACAAACCCTGCCGGTCAACGGCGGGTTCGTCATGCCTTGACTTGATCTGGAGACAGCCATGACCGATTTATCAGCACAGCAACAAACCCCGAAAAGCTGGGAACAACCCGCCGGCAGTGATCTGGAAAGCTGGATGAACACCCGCATCGCCCGTTATGAGACCCGCAAGTACGACTGGAACGCCCTGAAATTCCAGGCCGACTACGACCCGAAATTCCGCCGCGCACAAATGCGCTACATCGGCACCGGTGGCACCGGCGTGACCTCGGACATGAATACCATCCCGTCGGAGAACTTCACGTTTTCGACCATGGTGATTCCGGCCGGTCACGAAGGCCCGCCGCACCTGCACACCGACGTCGAAGAGGTGTTCTTCGTGCTGCGCGGCAAACTCAAGGTGGTGATCGAGAAGGACGGCGAGCGGTTCGAAACCATCCTCACCGACCGCGACGTGATTTCCGTGCCGCCCGGCGTGTACCGCGAAGAGATCAACATCGGCGATGAAGACGCGTTGATGTGCGTGATGCTCGGCGCGAAAAAACCGCTGACCCCGACCTACCCGCCAGAACACCCCCTGGCCTCGATCAAGCGCGGATAAGCCCATGTCGCACGCCATCGATCATCACGCTCCGTCGCTCACCGCCGATCTCCAGGCGCAGCTGGCCCTGCACTTCCCGCAGCGCCTGCTTGAGCTCGCCGGTGCTCGCCAGGCCTTTCGCGAATGCGGAAGCGGGCCGGCCATTGTGTTGTTGCACGGGATCGGCTCGGGCTCGGCGTCGTGGTTGGCGGTGGCGCAGGAACTGGGCCGCAACGCCCGGGTGATTGCCTGGGACGCGCCGGGCTACGGCGATTCGACGCCGCTGCGAGCCCTGGCTCCGGATGCATCGGATTATGCCGAACGGCTGCTGCAGATGCTCGACGCCCTGGGCATCCAGCGCTGCGTGCTGGTGGGTCATTCACTCGGGGCGATTACCGCCGTCGCTTTCGCCAGCGGCGTGCAGCAACAACGCATCAGCCGCCTGGTGTTGATCAGCCCGGCCCAGGGCTACGGGCATCCAGCGCGCGCCGTGCAGCGCCAGCAAGTGCGCGACAAACGCCTGCAGGCCCTGGAACAGCTGGGCATTCAACAGATGGCCGAGCAACGCAGTGCCTACATGCTCTCCCCGGCGGCCAGCCCACAGGCACAGGCCTGGGTGCAGTGGAACATGGCGCGACTCAATCCCGAGGGTTATCGCCAGGCCATCGAACTGCTATGCGGTGACGACCTGCTGCGCCATGCACCGCTGACCATGCCTTGCGAAGTGCATTGCGGCGACGCCGACGGCATCACCGTTCCCGAAAGCTGCCAGACCCTGGCCAAGGCCCTGGGCGGCACTTTCGAGCTTATCAACGATGCCGGACACGCCAGTCCCATCGAACAACCTAGTGTGGTGGCGGGCCGCCTGGCCTGCGCCATCGAAGAATCCCTGACAGGTGCATCGCTATGAACGATTCAGATCTGCTGAAGGACGCTCAGGACAAATACATCGTGCCGGGCCTGGAGCGCGGCCTGCTGCTGCTGTGCGAATTCAGCCGGCGCAACCGCACGCTGACCGCGCCGGAACTGGCCCGGCGTCTGTCGCTGCCGCGCTCGACCATCTTTCGCCTGCTGACGACGCTGGAAACCATGGGCTTCGTCACCCGCAGCGGCAACGAATACCGCCTCGGCATGTCGGTGCTGCGCCTGGGCTTCGAATACCTTGCCTCACTGGAACTGACCGAGCTCGGCCAGCCGCTGCTGGCCCGCCTGTGCGACCGCCTCAACTACCCGAGCAACCTGGTGGTGCGCGACGGCCGCTCGATCGTCTACGTGGCCAAAGTCTCGCCGCCGTCAGTGTTCTCCAGCGCGGTGAACGTCGGCACGCGACTGCCCGCCCACGCCACCGTGCTCGGGCGCATCCTGCTCGAAGACCTGTCGCTGGCCGAGTTGCGCGAACTCTACCCGGAAGATCATCTGGAACAGTTTTCGCCGTGCACGCCAAAGACCGTGATGGAGCTGTTCGACATGGTCCAGGCCGACCGCCAACGCGGATTTGTCAGCGGCGAAGGCTTCTTCGAGTCGGCGATTTCCTCGGTGGCCGCGCCGGTGCGCGATCAATCCGGGCAGATCGTCGCGGCGCTGGGCGTGACCATTCCGACTACGCAGATCGCCCACGTCAACTTTAACGAATTGCTCCTGCAGGTACGGCGCAGCGCCGACGAACTGTCGCGGTTGCTCGATTACAACAGCGCGACCGGCCACGACGGCCACAACCGCGTAACGGCCCTGATGAGGGATTGAAATGAGTCTCTATCAACTGCAGGACAGCACCGCGATCGTCACCGGCGGCTCATCGGGCATCGGCCTGGCCTGTGTCGAGCTGCTGCTCGAGGCCGGTGCGGCCGTGGCCTTCTGCGGTCGCGACGAAGATCGCCTGCGCAGCGCCGAAGACCAGTTGCGTGAACGTTTTCCCCTGGCGCGCTTGCTCGCCCAGGTCTGCAACGTCCTGGACGCCGACTCGGTGAATGCCTTCGCCGCCGCCAGCCTTGCTGCCCTCGGACCCGCCAGCGTGCTGATCAACAACGCCGGCCAAGGTCGCGTGTCGACCTTCGCCGACACCACCGACAGCGCCTGGACCGAAGAACTGAATCTGAAATTCTTCTCGGTGATCAACCCGGTCCGCGCCTTCAAGGCTCAGCTGCAAGGTCAGGCCAACGCCGCCATCGTCTGTGTCAACTCGCTGCTGGCCAGCCAGCCGGAACCGCACATGGTCGCCACCTCGGCCGCGCGCGCCGGGGTGATGAACCTGGTGCGCTCGATGGCCACCGAATTTGCCGTCGATGGCATTCGGGTCAACGGCATCCTCATTGGCCTGGTCGAGTCCGGGCAATGGCGCCGGCGTTTCGAAGCCCGCGAAGAACGGGAGCTGGACTGGGGCCAATGGACCGCCCAGCTGGCACAACGCAAACATATTCCCCTGGGGCGCCTGGGCCTGCCGATCGAAGCGGCCCGCGCAATCCTGTTCCTGGCCTCGCCTCTGTCGGCTTACACCACAGGCAGCCATATCGATGTTTCTGGAGGCCTGTCCCGCCATGCGTAATGAAAATACTGTCACCGTTGGCGCTGCCATCACCGCGTTTCTCGAGCAATGCGAGGTCAAGGCCGCGTTCGGAGTGATCTCGATCCACAACATGCCGATACTCGATGCGTTCGCCGTGCGCGGCAACATCCGCTTCGTCATGGCCCGCGGTGAAGCCGGCGCGACCAACATGGCCGACGCCTATGCCCGCACCACCGGTGGCCTGGGTGTGTGCCTGACGTCCACCGGCACTGCGGCGGGTAACGCGGCGGGGGCGATGGTCGAAGCGCTGACCGCCGGCACGCCGCTGTTGCACATCACCGGGCAGATCGAAACGCCGTACCTGGACCAGGATTTCGCCTACATCCACGAAGCCCGGGATCAGCTGACCATGCTCAAGGCGGTGTCCAAGGCGGCGTTCCGCGTGCGCAGCGTCGAAACCGCACTCAGCACCATGAAGCTGGCCGTGCAGACCGCCCTGACCGCGCCGACCGGCCCGGTGAGCGTGGAAATCCCGATCGACATCCAGTCGACCTTCATCCCGATGCCCACCGACCTGTCGCCGTTGCCGATTCCGGTGGCCGTGCCTGCACCGGAAGCGCTGGACCTGGTGGCCGAGCGCCTGGCCACGGCCACCCGCCCGCTGTTGTGGCTCGGCGGCGGCGCGCGGCATGCCGGCCCGCAGGTCAAGCGCCTGCTGGACATGGGCGTCGGCGTGATCACCTCGACCCAGGGTCGCGGTGTGGTCAATGAAGATGACGAACGCTGCCTCGGTGCCTTCTCGCAAAACAAACTGGTCGAGCAGTTCCTGCAAAGCTGCGACGCCCTGCTGATCGCTGGTTCACGCCTGCGCAGCAACGAGACGTTCAAGTACGCGCTGAAGCTGCCACGCAATACCCTGCGCATCGACGCCAACCCGGCCATCGAAGGGCGCAGCTACAACAGCGAGCTGTTCATCTGCGGTGATTCGGCGCTGGCGCTCGAAGGCCTGGCCGATCGCCTGGAAGGTCGCCTGCAGATCGACCCGACCTTCCTCGCCGAGCTCAAGCAAGTGCGTGAAAAATCCCGCACGCAACTGATCGCCGACCTCGGCCCGTACTCGGCCATGGTCGAACAGCTGCAAGCGCTCACCGGACGCAACTTCTCCTGGGTGCGCGACGTCACGCTGTCCAACAGCATCTGGGGCAACCGCCTGCTGACGTTGTACCACCCACGGTCCGGCGTGCATGCATTGGGCGGTGGCATTGGCCAGGGTCTGTCGATGGGCATCGGCGCGGCCGTGGCGGCAGCGGAAACCGCACCTGAGCGCAAGGTCTTCGCCCTGGCCGGTGACGGCGGTTTCATCCTCAACCTTGGCGAGCTGGCGACGCTGGTGCAAGAGAACGCCAACGTGGTGATCCTGCTGATGAACGACCAGCGCTACGGGGTGATCCGCAACATCCAGGACGCGGTGTACGGCAGTCGCCATTGCTACGTCGACCTGCACACGCCGGATTATTCCAAGCTGGCCGAATCGCTGAACCTGCGCCATGGCCTGGTCACCGACCTCAAGGATTTCGGCAAGGTCGTCGACGGTGCGCTGGCGCAACCCGGCCCGTTCCTGCTGGAAGTGGACATGCTCAGCGTCGGCAGTTTTGCCACCCAGTTCGCCGGTCCGCCCAACAGCGAAACCAAAGCGCAGAAAGCCACGGCCTGAGGACTTCGTCATGCTGCATATCACCATGATCGGCTGCGGTGCCATTGGCGTCGGCGTACTCGAACTGCTGGAGAAAGACCCGCAGTTGTGCGTCGACTACGTCATCGCCTCGGCCGGTTCCGAAGAGCTGGTACGCCAGCGGCTGGCCAGTTTCAAACAACCGCCGCAGGTGCTCACGGCCTTGCCGGCCGACGCGCGCCCCGACCTGCTGGTCGAGTGCGCCGGCCACAAGGCCATCGAAGAACACGTGTTGCCGGCCCTGGAGCGGGGCATTGCCTGCCTGATCGTCTCGGTCGGCGCGCTGTCCGAAGTGGGCCTGGTGGAGCGCCTGGAAGCGGCGGCCGAACGCGGTCAGACCCGCATCGAATTGCTGCCCGGCGCCATCGGCGGCATCGACGCCTTGTCGGCGGCCAAGGTCGGCGGCCTGGACTCGGTCGACTACACCGGACGCAAACCGGCGCGCGCCTGGAAAAACACCCCGGCGGAGCAGGCCTTCGACCTCGACAGCCTCACCGAAGCCACGGTGATTTTCCAGGGCAGCGCCCGCGAAGCGGCCCGCCTCTACCCGAAAAACGCCAACGTCGCCGCGACCTTGTCGCTGGCCGGGCTCGGCCTGGATCGCACCCACGTGACCCTGATCGCCGACCCGCTGAGCGAGGAGAACGTGCATCACTTCGAAGCCCGTGGCGCCTTTGGCGGGTTCGAACTGAGCCTGCGTGGCAAACCGCTGCTGGCCAACCCGAAGACTTCGGCGTTGACCGTCTACAGCGTCGTCCGCGCCTTGGGCAACCACGCCCACGCGATTTCGATCTAGGAAACTGCGATGACTCTCGAACAGACTTTACCGATCTGCATTGCCGGCCAGTGGCGACTGGGGCGCGGTGAGCGTTACGCCACCTGCTACCCGGCCACCGGCGAAGCCGTGGCCTGGCTCAACGCCGCCAGTGTCGAAGACGTGGAAGACGCCGTGCAAGGCGCCCACCAGGCGTTTCTGCACAGCGGCTGGGCGCAGCGCAAACCCCATGAACGCGCCGGCGTGCTCTATCGCATCGCCGAGCTGATCCGTGAGCGCAGCGAAGAACTGGCGCAGTTGCAGCGCCAGGACAATGGCAAGCCGATCAACGAAACCCGAGCCCTGGTGGCCAGCGCCGCCGGCACCTTCCAGTTCTTTGCCTCGGCCTGCGAAACCCTCGAAGAAACCATTACGCCATCGCGTGGTGATTTCGTCAGCATGAGCGTTTACGAGCCGATGGGCGTGATCGCCGCGATCACGCCATGGAACTCACCGATTGCCAGCGAAGCGCAGAAAGTCGCCCCGGCGCTGGCGGCCGGCAACGCGGTGGTGATCAAGCCGGCGGAAATCACTCCGCTGATGGCCTTGCAGCTGGCGCGCATCTGCGAAGACGCCGGGTTGCCCAAAGGCCTGCTCAGCGTGTTGCCGGGCAAGGGTTCGCTGCTTGGCGATGCGCTGACTCGTCACCCGCTGGTCAAGCGCGTGTCGTTCACCGGCGGCACCAGGACCGGCAAGCACATTGCCCACATCGCCGCCGACAAGATGATGCCAGTGTCCCTGGAACTGGGCGGCAAATCGCCGACCATCGTCCTGGAAGACGCCGACCTCGACCACGCGGTGGCCGGTGTGTTGTACGGCATCTTCAGTTCTTCGGGAGAAGCCTGCATCGCCGGTTCGCGCCTGTTCGTCGCCCGCGCGCTGTACAAGCCGTTCATGACGCGGCTGGTGGCGGCGGCGGCCGAGCTGCGGGTCGGTGATCCGGCGGATGAGCACACGCAAATGGGCCCGCTGATCAGCGCCGCTCACCGTGAATCTGTGGAACGTTATGTGGCACTCGGGCTGGCTGAAGGCGGACGCCTGCTGCTCGGAGGCCAGCGTCCGAGCGGCGGTGTTTTTGATCAGGGTTACTACTATCCGCCGACCATCCTCGAAGGTCTGAACAACAGCCAGCAGGTGTGCCAGGAAGAAATCTTCGGCCCGGTGCTGGTGGCCATGCCGTTCGACGACGAAGCGCAATTGCTCGAGCAGGCCAACGACAGCCTGTACGCCCTCGCTGCCGGCATCTGGACCCGCGACTACAAGCGCGCCTGGGCCCTGGGTCGAAAAATCCAGGCCGGTACGGTGTGGATCAACACCTACAAGCAGTTCTCGATTTCCACCCCGTTCGGTGGCTGGCGCGACAGCGGCCTGGGCCGTGAAAAAGGTCGCCTGGGCATCCTGCAGTACATGGAACAGAAAAGCCTTTATTGGGGCATGAATGAACAGCCACTGGCCTGGGCCAGTGTGCAACGTGAGGTGGGGTTATGAGCGTTTTAGGCATTGATGAAGTCACCTACGGTGTCGAAGACCTGGAGACCAGCGCACGGTTCTTCAGTGACTGGGGCCTGAGCAAAGTCAGCGAGCAGGCTGACGAGGTGATCTTCGAAACCCTCAACGGTTGCCGCGTGGTGCTCGCCGACATCGACAAGGCTGGCCTGCCGCCGGCCATCGAGCCCGGCTCGACGGTGCGCGAAGTGGTCTGGGGCGTCGAAAGCGACGCCGACCTCAAGCTCTACAGCGAACGCATCGCCAACGACCCGGGCTTCATCGAAGCCAACGGTCGTATCGGCTGCACCGACCCCAATGGCCTGGCGATCCGCCTGCAAGTGACCCGCAAGCGCGAACTGGACATCGAGTGCAGCGGCCACAACACCTGGCAAACCAAGGGCCGGATCAACAAGGCCGCGCCGATCTACGACCGCGCCACGCCGATCGAAGTCGGGCATGTGGTGTTTTTCGTCAAGGACGTCAACGCCTGCGAAGCCTTCTATCACGAACGCTTCGGCTTCCAGGCCTCGGACCGTTATCCGGATCGCGGCGCGTTCCTGCGCACCGCTGAAGAAGGCGGTCACCACGACCTGTTCATGCTGCAACTGCCCGCCCCGCGCGCCGGCCTCAACCACGTCGCCTTCACCGTGCGCGATGTGCACGAAGTGTTCGGTGGCGGCATGCACATTTCCCGCAGCGGCTGGGCCACGGAAATCGGCCCGGGGCGCCACCCGGTGTCGTCGGCGTTCTTCTGGTACTTCAAGAACCCGGCCGGCGCACTGGTCGAGTACTACGCCGACGAAGACCAACTGACCGGCGAATGGCAGCCACGCACCTTCGAACCCGGGCCGACCGTCTTCGCCGAATGGGCGATTGCCGGCGGCATCGACGGCAATACCCGCCGCCAGCAAAACGTCGAGGCGCCGAAGGGCAAGTTCCTCACCGATAAACCCAAGTCCTGAGCAGGAGTCGTACATGTCTTCGCTGAATATCGCCATTGCCGGCGCCGGGATCGGTGGACTGACCGCCGCCATTGCTCTGCACCGTGTCGGCCATAACGTCACCGTGTTCGAACAGTCCAAAGCCTTTTTGCGGGTCGGAGCCGACATCAACCTGACACCTAACGCCGTGCATGCCCTGGATGGGTTGGGTGTCGGTCCAGCAGTGCGTATTCCCGCTGCTCGTCCCACTCACCGGATCAGCCGGATGTGGGACAGCGGCGTGGAAACCTCGCGCCTGGAAATGTCCAATGCCGCCGAACAGAAATACGGCGCGCCGCAACTGACCATCCACCGCGCCGACCTGTTGGCCGCACTGGCCAATGTCTTCCCGCAAGAACAAGTGCAGTTTGCCAAGCGCGCCGAGCGCGTGTTGCAAACCACAGACGGTATCGAATTGCACTTCAAGGATGGCAGCCGCCACCTCACCGATCTGTTGATCGGCGCTGACGGCATTCATTCGGTGGTGCGCAATGCGCTGTTCGGTGATGAGCAACCACGTTTTACCGGAGTGGTCGCCTACCGCGCCGTTGTGCCGGCCGACAGCGTCGCGCATGTGCCGGACATTCAGGCGTTCACCAAATGGTGGGGGCCGACCCCGCAAAGCCAGATCGTGACCTTTCCGCTGAATCAAGGCCGGGACATTTTCATCTTCGCCACCACCGCACAGGACAGCTGGCATGAAGAGTCCTGGACCAGCGCCGGGGATGCCGATGAATTGCGTAGCCACTATCGGGACTTCCATCCGGATGCCCGTGCCTTGCTCGATGCCTGCAGCGACGTGCTAAAGACCGCGCTGTATGAACGCGATCCGTTGCCGTTCTGGTCCAAAGGTTCGATGACCCTGCTGGGCGACGCTTGCCATCCGATGATGCCGTTCATGGCTCAAGGTGCCGGCCAGGCAATCGAAGATGCCGTGGTGCTCGCGCGCCATCTGCAGGGGCTGAACAGCAAGGCTCGGATTGCTGATGCTCTGCAGGCTTACCAGCAGGCGAGACTGCAACGCACCAGCCAGATCCAGATCGGCTCGCGTGGCAATCAATGGCTCAAAGACGGTGGCAACGCCGATTGGGTTTACGGCTATGACGCCTGGACAGTGCCGACACCGAACGCGGCCTGAACGTGACACGGGCCTCGGTGAAAACTTGCCGATGCCCTCGTATGACTTTATTCCCGTGCGCGAAATGATCCGCGAACGGGTACGCAATGGAGGTCCTTGAGATGCGCAATACCGAACCCTGCCTGGAGCCGCATCAGGCCCGTAAACGCCCCAATACCCAGTTCGAGGATCTGCTCGGCGATTCCATCGAACGCGCCTTCGGCAACGGCGTGACCGAGTTGCCCGAGCTGCTCGCGCACCTGAACCTGGCTGGGCCGCCCTGCCCGCTGACCACCGGTGAGTGGACACCAGACGCCTATAAAACCCTGATGGCTCGGCTGGGCGAATGACCCGCCGGAGGTAAATAAAAAATGAACATGAACACAACCGTCGATCCTGTAGAACACCTCCTGGCAAACGGCTTGAAGAACCTCTGGTTCCCCGTCCTGCCCTCTGACCAACTGGGCGAGAAGCCGGTGTCGATCCGTCGACTGGGCTACAAGATCGCCCTGTGGCGCGACAATGACGGCAGCGTGCATGCCCTCGAAGACCACTGCCCGCATCGCGGCGCGCCGTTGTCCCAGGGACCGGTGCTGGGCGACCGCCTGCAGTGCCCTTACCACGGCGTCGAAGTGCGCTGCGACGGCACCGTCACCAAGGTCCCCGGCAGCCCCGGTTGCAAACTCGAAGGCAGCCGCCCGACCCGCATGTTCCACACCCGTGAAGCCGCCGGCGCAATCTTTCTCTACAACGCCGTCGAACCGCACGTTGAAAATCCGCCGGAACTGGTGCTGCCCGAGCAACTGAGCTCCCCGGAGTGGAGCAGCTTCCTGTGCTACGCCGAGTGGCAAGGCGACTACCGCTATGTCATCGACAACGTCATGGACCCGATGCACGGCACTTACCTGCACAAGATGTCGCACTCCATGAGTGAAGGCGAAGCCACCGCCAAATTCGTCACCCGTGACACCGACAAGGGTTTCTTCTTCGAGAAAGAAGGCCAGCGCGGGGTGAACTTCGACTGGACCGAATTCATGGACGACAGCTGCCACTGGCTGCGCCTGGAAATCCCTTACCCGAAAACCGGCGGCCCGGGCGGCAACTTCACCATCATCGGTAGCTACACGCCGAGCAGCACCTCCTTGTCGGCAGTGTTCCACTGGCGTTGCCGGCCACTGACCGGCTGGCAGCGCGACACCTGGCGCTTCCTCTACAAAAACCGTCTGGAAGCCCGCCACTGGGCGGTGCTGGAACAGGATCGGGTGCTGCTCGAATTCATGGAACCGGACGCCAACCAGCGGGAGAACCTCTACCAGCATGACCTCGGTGTGGTGCGCCTGCGTCGCTACCTGAAAAACGCTGCCAAGGCTCAGCTTGAGCTGATCGACGCGAAGCAGTTGCCATGAACCTGATCGTGCATTGTGTTCTGGCCGGCGTGTGTGTCGATTTGCGAACTGTCGAAAAGAGGTGACCGATGTCCCATTCCTCCCCTATCACCGCGCTCGTGCACACCTTGCGCTACGAAGCCGAAGGCATCATCAGCGTCGAGTTGCGGCCCTACGGCGACACCGTGTTCGCCCCGTTCGAAGCCGGCTCGCATATTGATCTGCACCTGCCCAACGGCCTGGTGCGCAGCTACTCGTTGCTCAACTCGCCGAGCGACCGTGGCCGCTATGTGGTCGGCATCCTGCGTGATCGCAACAGCCGTGGCGGTTCGGAATATGTGCACGGGCAATTGCGGGTCGGCATGCAACTGCCGATCTCGTCGCCGCGCAACAACTTCCAGCTCGACCTGAGCGCCAGGCACAGCGTGCTGGTGGCCGGTGGTATCGGTATCACGCCGATCTACTGCATGTTCCGCCAGCTGTTGGCCCTGGGCAAATCCGCCGAGCTGATCTACTGCGCCCGTTCGCGCCAGGAAGCCGCACTGGTGGAAGAACTCAGCGGCTTGAGCGCCAAGGTGGTCTACCACTTCAACGACGAAAAAGGCATGCCGCCAGACCTCAGCGCCTACCTGGCTGGCCAGCCCGACGACACGCATTTTTACTGCTGCGGTCCGACGCCGATGCTCGACGCGTTCGAAAGCACCTGCGAAGGCCTCGGCTATCCCCATGCACACATCGAGCGATTTGCCGCGGCTGAACTGCCGCCGTCCGAAGACGCACAGAGCAGTTACAGCGTGGAGCTGAAAAAGTCCGGCAAGACGTTGTCCATCGAGCCGGGTCTGAGCTTGCTCGACGTGCTGCTCGAGGCCGGTTGTGACATCGAGCACAGCTGTCGCGAGGGGGTGTGCGGTTCGTGTGAAACACGCGTCCTGGAAGGTGATGTCGACCACCGTGACGGCGTGCTGACCAAAGCCGAACGTGCCGCGAACAAATCCATGATGGTCTGTGTATCGGGGTGCAAGAGCCGGCGACTGGTACTCGACCTGTAGTCACTTTGCGTTATTTCATCCCTTGAACAGGCCGGCTTTTTAGCCGGCCTTTTTAATGCGCGGAAAGTAATCGCCGCACAACTAACGTGCACTTTGGTTACCCCCTGAACGCGCTGTTTCGCAGGCAATACATAAAAACGCGTTTCCCATATAAACAATTGTTTTACCTGGATTTTTTACTAAGCAACGATCCAGGCCGGTACTGGCATGGTTTCTGCTCTATCCCTGACAGGTTCATAGGTCAGACACCGTATTACCTACGAAACAACCCAAACAAAAAACACACTGCATAAGAGCAACACATGAGCCTTCCCTTTATTGCCACTTTAAGGCGAGCGGGAAAGTGTTGCCGGTCACTTTGCAGTGCTCAACTTCGCAGGGGAGTCAGCATGAAGAAGTACGTTATAGGCCTGGGACTAATCATCAGCAGTTGCGTCAGTTTCGCCGGCGAACCCGGCCCTGCCGCCCCCGTGACCTCGACCACCGGCAAGAAGCCGTTTCCGCATATCGCCTGGCGAAGCGATGACGGCCAGAGCAGCCTGGACATCGGCGGCGCCTTGCGCACCAACTACCGCGACGAGCATTGGGACACCACCGAAAACAACGGGCGGTTTCTGTTCGACACCTTCCGCATCGATGTGCAAGCGACTTACAAGAACCTCTACAGCGATGTCGGCTACTGGTTCCAGGACGACGGCAAACGCTCCATCGATCGCGGCTTCGTCGGCTATCGCCTGAACGCCAACTCCAATCTGCAGGTGGGCGCGCCGTTCAAACCGTTCGGGCTGGAACCTTATCCGCAATTCGGCTGGAGCTATCACCTGCCGTTCTTCATGGGTTACGGCGTCAGCGCCGGCACCGGTTTGAAGTACAGCTACAAGGACAAAGACTGGGACCTGCAACTAGGCTACTTCCCGCGCATGTTACCGTCCGACATCCGCTACTCGCCGGAAGTCGGGCGCTATGCCGACTTAAAGGACAATGCCATCCCCTTCACCCAGTCGCGCCAGGACAACGAGAAACACAACCAGCTCAACGCCCGCGTCGCCCGGACCTTTGTCAACGATGGCTGGAAGACCGAACTCGGCGCATCGCTGGCCACCGCCCAGCTCTACAACGCCACCACCAGGGACGATGGCGACTACTGGGCCGGCGGCATCCACGCCATCATCAACGCCGGCCAGTGGACCGTCAGCACCCAGGGCATTCGCTACGAATACGACCCGAAAAACCCGGCACGCGTCAGCGACAACTCAATACTGATGGGCAGCAACGGCCTGACGCCCGCCTACCTGATTGCCGCCAAGGCCACCATCGCTTCGCTGAACGTCGCCTACGACATCCCGACGCCGAAACTGGGACCCTTGAAGAAGATCAAACTGTACAACGACTACAGCCGCATGATGAAAGACGAGAGCGGCTGGGACGACTCGCAAATGTACACCGTGGGCGCGCAGTTCCTGGCGATGCCGATCATGGCGTGGGTCGATTTCACCTGGGCGAAAAACGCCAACCCCTATGGCGGCGCAGAGAATGGCACGGGGTTTACCAATACCAGTTCGGTGGGCAGTAATGAGTGGTACTACCGGACGAACGTCAATATTGGATATTACTTTTGAATCTTCAAAGCCAGATCAAAGATCGCAACCTGCGGTTCCTACGGATCGAGGCGCGTCGTTCGGAATTCGGGTTGACGCAAAACCTGTAGGAGCCCGGCTTGCCGGCGATGGCGATCTCAGCCCGCAGCAAGCGGGTATCGGGTAAACGAAAGCCCCTGAATCTTTCGATTCAGCGGCTTTTATCGGGTGCTTTACTGCGACAGATGCAGCAACAGGAAATCAATGAACGCCCTCGATTTATGGGGCAAATGCGGGCTATTGGGGAATACCACGTTGACTGACTGCGAGGGCAACGAATAGTCCGGCAGCAAACGGATCAGCCGCTTGCTGGCGATGTCATCCTTGACCAGCCAAGCGGGCAGCACCGAGACACCCAGGGACGACAAGGTCATGGAGCGGATGGCCGTGGAAGAGTTGGATTCAAACTGATTAACCCCGTTGATCTCGACAGTCCCCAGGTGCGGATGGCGCAGTGTCCACTGGGTCGGTGCCTGCAGGTTGCTGTTGGCGATCCACGGCACCGAGTTCAGGTCCCGAGGATTCTGCACCGGGTGACGGGCAAGAAACGCCTCGGTAGCCACCATTACAACTTCATAATCGGCCAGTTTACGGCTCTTGAAAGCCGAGTCCGCCAAATTGCCCAGACGGATGACCAGGTCCAACTTTTCCGCCACCAGATCATTGAGTGACGAGTTGAAGTTATAGCAGATTTTTATTTCCGGGTAGCGCTCTATAAACTGCGGTATCAACGGAAGAATATAGGCCTCGCCGTATTCACTGGTGGAACTGAAGCGCAACTTGCCGGACACCCGATCATGCCCTTTCAATACGTTATCGAAGGCATTATCGATGTCTGCGACAATGCCTTTGAATTCTTCATAAAAGTCCTGACCGATTTCCGTGAGGGATATATTTCGGGTATTTCTAATTAACAAGGTCGCTGACAGCACGTCCTCCAGCGCCTTGACGTGCAGGCTGGCCATGGCCTTGCTGATGTTCAGGTAATTGGCGGCCTTGGTGTAAGAACCAAAATCGACCACGGCCAGGAATGTCTGGACCCGATTAAGATGAGTGTGCATGGAAATATGGGCTCACTGTCAAATCCCGTCAAACATTGTTTCAAGGATAATCGCATCGACAGTTCAAGTCCACCGACCCTATGCTATGCGGCAAAGGGGAAACAACATGACCTACCGCTACAAAGTTGCACTGATATTTCTGATCGGCTTTTTTATAGACTGCACTAACATCTTTATGTCAGCGGTCGCATTACCGAGTATATCGGCAGCGCTGCACGTCAGTACTTCAGACGTTGCCTGGGTGGCTAATGCTTATATTCTGGGGCTGACACTGATCATTCCGGTCAGCACCTGGTTGGCCGGTCGTTGTGGCAGTCGGGAAATCCTCACCGTCTCGATGATCGTGTTTACCGCCTCCGTGTGGATGTGTGGGCTGGCCAACAGTTTCAACGAGCTGGTGATCTGGCGCTTCGTCCAGGGGATTGGCGGCGGCCTGTTGATTCCTGTCGGTCAGGCACTGACGTTCAACCTGTTCAAGGGCGAGCAGCGGGCGAAGATATCCACGTTGGTCATGGCCGTTGCCCTGATTGCGCCTGCCATTTCACCGACCATAGGCGGCATCATCGTCGACAGTAGCTCCTGGCGCTGGGTGTTCTACAGCAATATCCCGTTCTCACTGATCGCGGCATGGCTGTCATGGTTCTGGATCAACGAAGCGCGACCAACGACTTTGCCCAGACCCGACATCAAGGGCTTGCTACTGGTCAGCGCCGCGCTCGGCAGCCTGCTGATGGGCTTGTCGTTGTACGGCGGTGACGCTGCGGCATGGTTGGCCGCCCTCTTCGTCATGGCAGGCTTTACGTTCGTCGTGCTGTACGGGTTTCACTACCGCAACTGCAAAAATCCGATCATTGAACTGAGCCTGCTCAAAAGCAAAAAACTCAGCACCTCCATCTTTATCTATTACGCGATTCCCGGTGTGTTCACGGGGGTCAACCTTATGAGCATCTTCTTCCTGCAAAACACCCTGCACTTCAGCGCCCGACTGACAGGGATGTTCATGATCCTCTACGCCTTCGGCGCATTCATCGCGATGCTGATCTGTGGCCGGGTCTATAACCGGATGGGCGCCAAGCGGCTGTTTGCCCTCGGCATGCTCTTGCACAGTGCCGGCATTGCCACCCTGTTACTGGTGAACGATTCCGCAGACTCTCTGGTGATCGTCATCGCCTACAGCTTGATGGGGATCGGCGGCGGCATCGGTGCCAACACAGCACAAACCACGTCGCTGATGGACTTCGAGGGCTATGACACCCACAAGGCCAGTGTCATCTGGAACATCAACCGACAGATGTCATTCAGCATCGGCGCTGCCTTCTTCCTGATGGTTTTCAACCTGCTCTCGAAGCATTTCGATACCACCCAGGCCTACCACATGACCTTTGCCGTCGCCGCGCTGCTGGGCCTGTGCCCACTCTTTCAACTGAGTCAGTTGAACACTAAAAAAGGACTGTCATGCACAACAAAATAGTTGAACAGGCGCACCACAGCATTCATCACGTGCACGAGCTGATCCACACCCTGTTCACCGACGCAAACGGTAAGGGCCAGGCCACGCTGGAACCACTGATATCGGCCTTTGCCGAGCACTTCACCATGGTCACCACCTCGGCCGCCATTGTCAGCCGGGCGACGGTCGAGCAGATGTTCAAAGGTGCAGTTGGCGCCAAGCCAGGCTTGGAGATCGTCATCAGCGAGCTGCAGACGGTCTGGCAGGAAGGCAACAGCGTGGCGATTCGCTACAAGGAAACCCATCGCCTCGGCCAGCACGAAAGCTCACGGGTTTCGGTGGCGATCATTGGCATGCATCACCACAACGCCCAATGGATCTACCTCCATGAAACGCCGCTAGGCTAGCGGGAAAATAAATCCGTGCCCTTTCCCCCTCTTTCCCGATCCTCTTTCCCCTCGCGTCCTTTCCCGTCTACAGGTGAATACGCATTCCCTCCTGTAGGAGCTGTCGAGTGCAACGAGGCTGCGATCTTTTAAAAAGCCAGATCAAAAGATCGCAGCCTCCGGCAGTTCCTACAGATGAGGACGCACGCCCCTGTAGATAACGTCTTGGACCTCGCCGCCCCCCTGCGACAAACCCTGCGAATGTGAAAATTTCGTTAACCAATTGGTAAACAGGGCTTTTTTCCCAGGATCCAATCTGGCACACTATTGAGAATGATTATCACAAGTAATCTCATCAGCTTTTGTGCAAGCCCCACCTCCGCCTTGTAGCGCAAAACGGCTCACCCGCCGCTGCTGAAATTCCACTTCCTGCTCAACGAACTGCAATCCCTTTTGTAAGGAGAATTCTGCGTGCAACTTTTTTGGCCCCGCCCTCTCGCCGTTGCCGTCGCCCTGGCAAGCGCCTCGCCTTTTGTAGTCGCACAAGAAGCGACCACCACTGCAGCATCCGATGAGCCATCCAGCGATCAGCATGTCTTGACGCTTGGCGCAGTGAACGTCAGCGCCGACCAGTTGGGTCAAACCACCGAGGGCACGGGCTCGTACACCACGGGTGAAATGTCGACCGCCACCAAACTGCCGCTGTCCATGCGAGAAACCCCACAGGCAGTGACAGTGATCACACGCCAGCGCATGGACGATCAGGCGATGACCAGCGTCAACGATGTCGTCAAGGCAACTCCGGGGCTGTTCCTCAATCAGTCGAGTGGCCCTGGCCGACAGACCTACAGTTCGCGCGGTTTCGACATCGACAACATCATGTACGACGGCCTGCCCAGTTCGTACACCGGATGGAACGTCGGTGTGCAGCCAAACCTGGCGATGTTCGACCGGGTCGAGATCATTCGTGGCGCGACAGGCCTGGTCACCGGCAGCGGCAATCCATCGGCGGCCATCAACATGGTGCGCAAACGCCCGACCGCGACCCCGCAAGTAACCTTGACCGGCGCGGCTGGCAGTTGGGATGACTATCGTGGACAGATTGACGCTTCGGGCCCGCTGAACGAAAACGGCACTCTGCGTGGTCGCGTGGTAGGCACCTATCAGGATGCGAACAGTTTTCGCGACAAGGAAGAATCCAATCACGGTTTGTTCTATGCGATCGGTGAGGCCGACCTGAGCGAAGACACCACCGCGACCCTGAGCTTTTCCCGTCAGGAAGACCAGACCAACTTCTTCTGGGGCGGCCTTCCTATCGGTACTGACGGCCACCATCTGGATTTGCCACGCTCCACCTACCCGGGCACCGATTGGGAAAACAAGAAACAGGAAATCAACACCCTGTACGGTGAAGTCAAGCATCGCTTCGACAATGGCTGGGGCCTGAACCTGGCGGCTACCAAATCCTGGCAGGACGCCGTGTTCTCCGGCACTTATCTGTCGCGCTACTCCGGCTCGCTCGCGACCACGGCCTACCAATCGAAACCCGAAGAAGACCAGACGGCGTTCGACGGGTTCGCCAGCGGCCCCTTCGAAGCCTTCGGTCGTACCCATGAACTGGTGGTGGGTGCGAGCAGACGCGAAGTCAATCTGCAAACCCGCGAATACAGCCCCTATGCGCTGTCGTGGCCCATTGGCGCGCCTAAACCGGATTTCGTGCACAGCGGCGACAGCCACGAAGTCACCAGCCAGGACGGCGTCTACCTGACCACGCGGCTGAGCCTTGCCGACCCGCTGACCTTGATCCTCGGGGGGCGACTGGACTGGTATGACTATGACAACCGGACGGGCGAAGGCGACTACAAAGTCACCCGCAACGTCACGCGCTACGCGGGCCTGATCTATCGACTCAATGACAACTACTCGGTCTACGCCAGTTATACCGACATCTTCACCCCGCAGACCTCAAAGGACATTTCCGGCAAGGTGCTTGACCCTATCGTGGGTGAAAACTACGAACTCGGCATCAAGGGCGAGTACTTCGACGGTGCCCTGAACGCCAGCCTGGCCGTGTTCCAGATTGATCAGAAGAACCGCGCCAGCGTCGCCGACAATCAGGCGGGCTGCCCGGAAATGACCTGTTATGAATCCTCCGGCCTGGTACGCAGCCAAGGGCTTGATCTGGAATTGCAGGGTGCCCTGTCCCCGAACTGGCAAGTGGGAGCCGGCTACACCTATACCCGTGCCCGCTACAAGAAGGATTCGGATCCGGCGAACAACAACCAGCGCTTCACTCCGGACCAACCTGAGAATCTGTTCAAACTCTCGACCGTCTACCGCCTGCAAGGCCCGCTCGAGAAGCTTCGCGTCGGTGGCAACCTTTACTGGCAGAGCCGTATGTACAACGATGTGGCGCTCACCGATGGCAGCTATCGCATTGAACAAGGCAGCTATGCGGTGACTGACCTGATGGCCGGTTATGAGGTCAACAAGCACCTTGACCTGCAACTCAATGCCAACAACATCTTTGACCGCACGTATTACTCGGCCATTGGCTACGACGTGACCTGGGGCTCCACCGATACCTACGGCAATCCGAGAAACTACATGCTTACGGCCAAATACAGCTTCTGATTTGCCAATACCAGCTTTGATTCGAGCTGGCTTGTCGGTCGCCGTATCGCAGCGAAGACGGCAGCAGCTTCACCCTCGCATCGCCAGCAAGCCGGCTCCTACAGAGGTGTGTCGCACCGCAAACCCGACATACACCCGAAAAACCTGTAGGAGCTGGCTTGCCAGCGAAGACGGCAGCAGCTTCACCCTCGCATCGCCAGCAAGCCGGCTCCTACAGAGGTGTGTCGCGCCGCAAACCCGACATACACCCGCAAAACCTGTAGAAGCTGGCTTGCCAGCGAAGACGGCAGCAGCTTCACCCTCGCATCGCCAGCAAGCCGGCTCCTACAGATGTGTG
>NZ_JAXDEO010000056.1:0-42667 GCF_035064975.1 Pseudomonas sp. YuFO20 | reverse complement strand
CCAGCGAAGAGGCCCCAAAGCCCGCTGCAATATTCGAGGACGCCTTCGCCGGCAAGCCGGGCTCCTACAAGTCCGCGTCGACCACAACGCAACGCCCCGCGCACCTTTGTAGGAGCTGGCTTGCCAGCGAAGAGGCCCGAAAGCCCGCTGCAATATTCGAGGACGCCTTCGCCGGCAAGCCGGGCTCCTACAAGTCCGCGTCGACCACAACGCAACGCCCCGCGCACCTTTGTAGGAGCTGGCTTGCCAGCGAAGAGGCCCCAAAGCTCGCTGCAATATTCGAGGACGCCTTCGCCGGCAAGCCGGGCTCCTACAAGTCCGCGTCGACCGCAACGCAACGCCCCGCGCAAACCTTTGTAGGAGCTGGCTTGCCAGCGAAGAGGCCCCAAAGCCCGCTGCAATATTCGAGGACGCCTTCGCCGGCAAGCCGGGCTCCTGCAGTTTTAAGGATCATTGCGGGGATAGCCGTTTATCAGGCGTATCGGTATGCTCAGCGCACAGCCGAAATGCCCATGATAAACAACCACAGTGACGTTATGAGCTCATCAGAAACGCGTGCGAATGTCCTAGCGCTGTATCCGGAAGACTCCCGCGAAGCGGCGGCCCTGCTCAAGCAGGCCGTGCCGCTGATGGTTCGCCATAACATCCCGCCCAATCCCGTGCACTACGCCCTCTGGTACACCTACAGCCAGGGCCAGGACCCGGAGCTCAATCGTCACCTGGACCGCGTGGTCCGGGACTTCGACGGTTGCCCGCCAGAGTCGGCGACTCTCCTGTTTCGCCAGTACATCATCCGTGACGAGCTGGAAGATGCCCGCGCCGAACAGCATCAGGTCATCAGCCTGGTCGATGGCATGGAGCGCGACGTCTCGCAAAGCGTGGAAGGCAGCCTCAACTTCCAGAACCGCCTGGGGCAGTGCCTGGAAATGCTCGACGAACCGGCCAATGACCGCCTGCCGGGCATCTTGAGCGAGCTGCAGCAGAGCACCCGGCTGATGCAGAGCCAGCAGGAGCACTTCCTCGCGCAGTTGCACTCGGCCCAGGACGAAATCAAGACCCTGCGCGACAAGCTGCAGCGCGCCCAACTGGCTGCGACCCTCGATGGCCTGACCGAACTGCTCAACCGCACCGCGTTCACCCGCCTGCTGGAACAGGCGCTGGGCAAGGCTTCCCGTGGGGTGGCCCTGTTGATGCTGGATATCGACCACTTCAAGCAATTCAATGATCAGTACGGTCACCCGCTGGGCGACCGGGTGCTGCAGCATGTTGCCCAGGTGCTGCGCGGGGCGTTGCCAGCCAATGCGTTCGCGGCGCGTTACGGCGGTGAAGAGTTCTGTGTGGTCCTGCCCGATTGCGCCGACCTGGGCAGTGCCTGTGCCTTCGCCGAGCACCTGCGCCTGAAGGTCCAGTCCTTGCGGATCAAGGCGCGCAGCACCGACACCGTGCTGGACACCGTGACCGCGTCATTCGGCGTCGCCTTCGTACAGCCCGGCGACAACCTGGAAAGCCTGCTGACCCGCGCCGATGACGGGTTGTATCAGGCCAAGCGCAATGGAAGGAATCAGGTGTTTGCCTTGTAGGAAGGGGCGGCGACGACCTTTTCCTGACCTGACCCTGATTACCTGTGGGAACGAGCTTGCTCGGGTAGAAACCAGAGACATGCTTCTCTACCATCGGTGCCTGCGGATGCGTTCCGGTTAGTTGCCTGTCCTCAGACCAATATTACTGTGTCCTAGTCCATTACCTACAATTTTGTGGGATCTCCCCGACTTGCGATAGTTGCCTAGCGTGGATAATTTGATAACTCATTGAATGGGGGGCACAGGCAGTGCCAAAGGGTTTTTTATGCTCGACATTTTGCGTGGCACACCACTATGGGTTTACGCAGTTTTTTTTATCGTGACGTATTACGGCGTCATTGCCTGCTTCAAGAGTTATGAAACGAAAAAATCGTTAATACTGACACCGGCGATATTCGTCGCTATTTCCGTGACCTCGCTGAAAATCTCCCAAGGATTTGTGGTTCCGCTTTCGGTTTATGCGCTGGGGTTGCTGGTTGGGTGGTTGCTGGCCTTTCGCTTTTACTCGTACCACAACGTGAAACATGAGGGTGGGGGGCTGGTGCTGGATGGCACGATCAGAGTGCTGATTGTGTATTGGTGCTTCTTCGCCTGGCGTTACTACAGCGGTTACCAGGAGGCTGTGCATCCGGAACTGGCCAATGAAGTTTCGTTAGTGGCCTGGTCGTCATTGGGGTCTGGGCTCATCAATGGTTTGATCGTTGGACGGAGTTTCAGGTTATTGCGTTTTTTCAAGTCCGATAATGTGCCAGCGGTGTCTTCTAAATGATGGCTTGCGTCGACACAGATCTTATATCCACCATCGAACCTCGTGGAGCGGGCTTGATGGCTAAGAGGGCGTGTCAGGTTAATTGATGTCGACTGACACTCCCTCGGAACGCCCCCGGAGCAAGCCCGCTCCCACATTTAGAATTTGCCTGGCGCGAAAACTGCTTATTGACCGTCGACGCTGCGCGGCACACCGAGCGGATTGCCCTCACGCAGTGCCTCGGGCAGTAACTCATCGGGAAAACCCTGGTAGCACACGGGCCGCAGAAAACGCTGGATGGAACTCATGCCCACCGACGTGAAACGGCTGTCCGACGACGCTGGAAACGGCCCGCCGTGCACATTGGCGAAAGACACCTCTTGCGGATGGGCAAAGGCGTTGACGACGATCCGCCCGGTGCGCCGCTCCAGGATCGGCAGCAAACGACGGGCCAGCGCCAAGTCCTCGGCTTCCATGTGCATGGCAGCACTGAGCTGTCCGCGCAGAGCCCGGGCGACCGCGAGCATTTGCGCCTCATCCTCGACCTTCACCAGCAGGGCTGCCGGCCCGAACACTTCCTCGGTAAGGGTTGTTTCGCTGAGAAAGCGTTGGCCGTCGACCTCTAGCAAGGCCGACTGGCCGTCCAGCGCCACGTTGGCGGCTAGGCCTTCGGCAGCCAGCCTGGCGCCAGCACCGTGCAACCTGTCGAGCCCGCTCAAGTACGCCCCATGGATGCCCGGCGTCAGCATCGGCCGCGCCGGTGCCGTCGTCACGCGGCTAATCATGGCGTTACGCATGGCCTCGAAACCGGCCCCGGCGATGGCAATCAGGATCGCCGGCTTGAGACAGGCCTGCCCGACATTGACCAGCATGCGTTCGATAAAACCGTCGCCGATCTGCGCGCCACGCTCTGCCAGTGCCTGGGGCAGGATGAAGGTGGGGTTGACGCTGGCCATCTCGGTGAAGACCGGGATCGGCTCAGGGCGTAGCTGTGCCCGGCGATACAGGGCCATGCCGCCCTGTTCGGAACCGGTGAAGGTCACGGCCTTGATCAACGGATGGTCGACTAGGGCTTCGCCGATCGCATTGCCCGCGCCGCGCACCATCGAGAACACACCTTCAGGCAAGCCGCTGTCCTGCACGGCCTTGCGGATGGCTCGGGCCTGGATTTCCGAGGCTCCCGCGTGAGCGTTGTGGGATTTGACGACTACCGTCGCGCCCGCCGCCAGCGCCGCGGCGGTGTCGCCGCCGGCCACCGAGTAGCTGATGGGGAAGTTGCTGGCGCCAAACACCGCCACCGGGCCGAGGGCGATTTTCTGCAGGCGATGATCCATGCGCGGGCGTGGCTGGCGCTCGGGCTGGGCCGGATCGATGGCCACCTGGAGGAAGCGTCCCCGGCGCACCACCTCGGCGAATTGCCGAAACTGCGTCGCGGCCTTGGCCACTTCGCCCAGCAGTTGGGCTTCGGGCAGGCCGGTTTCCAGGGCGGCCCTTGCGGCCAGCGGCTGGGCGACGGCGTCCAGATTGTCGGCGATGCGTTCGAGCAAGGCCGATCGCTCGGCGAGCGAGGTGTGGCTGTAGTGGTCGAACGCGGCGTCGGCGAGGTTCGCCGCCAGGTCCACTTCGGCGGCGCCACCGAAGGCGAATTCCGGCTCGATCAGCTGATTGTTGGCGGGGTTCAGCGCCTTCATCGTCCCTGCGCTGGCGGCGACTTCGTTGGCGCCGATCAACAGGTTTCCAGTCAGTTTCATGGTGTGCTCACGGCTTGAGGGTGGCGATCAGTTGCTCGGTGGTGACAATCGAATGGGCGAAGGTCGGACCGTTCAGTTCATGGGCGGCGTGCATCATTTCCGGCTTGAAAGCGGCGGTGGCGTCGCGCACCAGGGTGACGTGGTAGCCCAGTTCCTGGGCGTAGCGGGCGGTGGCCTCGATGCAGGTGTTGGCCAGCAGGCCGACGATGATCACGTGGGTGATGCCTTTCTGCTTGAGGCGAAAATCCAGGTCGGTGTTGGCAAAGCCGCTCGAACCCCAATGCTCCTGGATGACGACGTCGCCAGGCTGGGGCGCGAAATCGGGATGCCATTCGCCGCCCCATTCGCCGCGAGCGAAGTGGTGCATGTGCTGGATCTTGCATTGGGTGGGGCTTGGGTGATCCCAATTCTCGTAGTCGCCTTGTTCCCAGCGCCGGTGCGGTACGATGAATACCGGTATGTCCAGGGCGCGGACGGTACGGTCGAGGGTGCGCAGGTTGTCCAGCAGGCCGACTTGCCGGGCGATCGGCTCGAGCAGCGGGAAGATCTTGCCGCCTTCGGACAGGAAGTCGTTGTAGGGATCGACCAGCAGGTAGGCGGTTCGATCCAGCGGGTAGGGGGTGTTGGACATGACCAATGCTCCAGGAAATGGACGGATCGCTGCCATGGGCTTGCCGTGGCATCGTGTAGATATGATAATCATAGTTACTTGGAAAGAGGCAAGCCCGTATGGCGTTAAAAAAGACTAGTCCTGAAACCCTGTGTCCGATTGCCCGGGCCGAAGACGTGGTTGGTGATCGCTGGACCGTGCTGGTGTTGCGCGAGTTGTTCATGCGCAATCACCGCTACGATGAGATCCAGGCGCAGACCGGCGGCACCCCGCAGATGGTCGCGACCCGCCTGAAAAGCCTGGAGGCGGACGGCATGGTCGAGCGCCGCGCCTACAACGAGCGGCCGCCGCGCTACGAGTACCACCTCACGGCCAAGGGGCAGGCGTTTTATTCTGTGGTGCTGGCGTTGCGGGCCTGGGGCGAAACCTGGTGTAAGTCGCCGCAAGAGGGCCTGGCCGTGCGCTACACCCACCAGACTTGCGGCCAGCCCGCGGGGCTCGGGCCGTTGTGCGAGCATTGTGGTGAACTGTTGCGCCGTGATGAGTTGAGCAGCGAGCCGAGCGCGGCCTATGCCCTGGAGCGCCAGGAACGACGGGAGGCATTCAAGCGCGGGTCGGTGGTCAAATCCGCCGAGTGAAGACGGCGACTATTCGTTGCACTGATAGTCACAATCATCCATCACAAGTTCTGTTGGTGCCGGCAAACAGGGAACATGCCGTGCATCAAAAACGCCTTGCGGAACCCTGTGATGAAGATGCTGACTCGACTGGCGCTGATCGCCCCCTTGCTGCTGTCCGGGTGTGCTTCTGCACCCAATAACCCGACACTGACCCTGCAGACGAAAAAGGCACCGGCGGACTACGCCCAGTGTGTCTTGCCGAAATTGCAGGAAGACGCACTGAGCGCAACGATTTCGCAGACCCAGCGCAGCTATCGAATCGTCGTTTCGAGCAAGGTCGCCGCCGACGATGTGCTCGAAGCCTACAAGGCCTCGAATGGCGGCAAGGTGTTCCTGTACGAACGCACGTTGCTGGCCTCGACGTTCGGGCCATCGCGGCTTGAACGTGCTGCCCAGGAATGCCTTTAACAAAGCCTCCGCAGGCCCCCTCCATTGATCCTCAGTGAACTCAAAAACCAGGCACGAAGCAGATCCACTGTGGGAGCGAGCTTGCTCGCGATGAGGTCGGTACATTCAGTATGGATGGCGACTGACTCACCGCCATCGCGAGCAAGCTCGCTCCCACACTTGATCCTCGGTGAATTTAAAACCAGGCACGAAGCAGATCCACTGTGGGAGCGAGCTTGCTCGCGAAGAGGCCGGCACATTGAGCATGGATGGCGACTGACCCACCGCCATCGCGAGCAGGCTCGCTCCCACACTTGATCTTCAGTGAATTCACAAACCAGGCACGAAGCAGATCCACTGTGGGACCGAGCCTGCTCGCGAAGAGGCCGGTACATTGAGCATGGATGGCGACTGACTCACCGCCATCGCGAGCAGGCTCGCTCCCACACTTGATCTTCAGTGAACTCAAAAACCAGGCACGAAGAAGTTCCCCTGTGGGAGCGAGCCTGCTCGCGAAGAGGCCGGTACATTGAACATGGATGTCGACTGACCCACCGCCATCGCGAGCAGGCTCGCACAGTTGTATCTTCAGTGAACACGAAATAGATGGCCGACACAGACCCTCTTGTGGGAGTGGCCTGCTAGCGAAAGCGCTATCAGTCTTCTTCTAAGTTTCCTGTCGCACCACCGCGGTACTGCCGCGCAACGTCAGTTCGAACGGCAACACCACATGCCGCTGTACCAGCGGTTTCTTTTCGATCAGCGCAATCAACATCTCGACGGCTTTCTGGCCGAAGACTTCGGCGGGTTGCGCGATGGTCGTCAGCGGTGGGTCGCAGTACTTTGCGAAGGGAATGTCGTCAAAGCCGACCAGCGAAATGTCCTCGGGTACCCGTAAACCCTGTTGCTTGATGCGTTTCAACGCGCCGATGGCCATTTCATCGTTTTCGCAAAACAGCGCAGTGGGACGCTCGGGCAGGTCCAGCATGGCGGCTGCGCCGTCATCACCGGCCTTCAAGCTGAAATCACCATGGCAGATCAGCGCCGGGTCGCAATCGATGCCGGCCTGACGCAAGGCATCCTGATAACCAGCCACGCGATCGCGGGTCAGCGGGCTGCTTTTCGGGCCCTTGATCAGGCCGATCCGGCGGTGGCCCAGTTCGATCAGGTGTTCGGTCATGGCCTTGGCGGCCGCGCGATTGTCCAGGCTGATGGTCGGATGACGGCCGCCTTGAATCACCTCGCAGGCGTTGACGATGGGCGGCAACTCGACGTTGGGGAAGGGCGCCTCGAACGGATCGAAGGCACGCAACTGGATCACGCCGTCAGCCTGATGGTTGTACACCAGCTCGGCGAATTCCCGTTCGATCTCTTCGCGGCCCTGGGTGTCGCACAGCAGCAGCCGATAGTTGGCCGCCTGCGCCGCCTGTTGCGCGCCGCTGATGACCCGGGCAAAAAAAGTGTTGGCAATGGCGGGCACCAGGATCACCAGGTTGCCGGTGCGGCGCGAGCGAAACTGCACTGCCATCAGGTTCGGCCTGTAGCCGGCCTGTTCTACGGCCGCGTTGACCTTGTCCCGTGTCTCGGGAAGCACACGCTCAGGCGATTTCAGGGTTCTGGACACCGTGGCCACCGAGACGCCGGCCAGCCGGGCTACTTCACGGATATTGGACAAGATCACCTCGTTATCGAACCGCGCGGGCGGCGAGCTTAACGCAGTTAGCCTTGGGCTGAAATGTTAATGGATCCTAATCCGGGGTTTGACAGGCAACGAAACTGAGCCTAAATTTCCGCCACGATGTAACCGGTTACATCATAGCCGGAATTCAAGTTTGAAAAGCCGCTTCCAACAGAGAACATTGCGATGAACGCTGCAATACCAAAAATAAGAATGGGCTTTGTCGGGGGCGGCGAGGGCGCATTCATTGCTCAAGCCCACCGCCAGGCCGCCGGCCTCGATGGCCGTTTTGAACTGGTGTGCGGCGCGTTCAGTCGCGATGCACAGAACAACCGGAACACTGGCGCAGCATTGGGCTTGCCGGCCTCGCGCTGCTACAGCGACTGGCAGCAGATGCTCGAGGCCGAGCGTGTATTGCCCGCCGAGCAGCGCATGGAGCTGCTGGTGATCGTCACGCCCAACCACTTGCACGCGCCGATCGCCAGCCAGGCGCTGAGCGCGGGTTTTCATGTGTTCAGTGAAAAACCCGCGGCGCTGAACCTGGCCGAATTGCTCGCACTCAAGGACGTGGTCGAACGCAGCGGCCGCCTCTACGGCCTGGCCCATACGTACCTGGGTTACCCCATGGTCTGGCAGGCGCGCGACATGGTGCGCAGCGGCGTGATCGGTGCGGTGCGTAAAGTCATTGTCGAGTACCCCCAGGGCTGGCTCAGCCAGGATGTGGCCGGGCAAGGCAACAAGCAGGCGCAATGGCGTGACAGCCCTGAACAGTCCGGTTTGGGCGGCTGCATTGGTGACATCGGCACCCATGCCTTCTCCCTGGCCGAGTTCGTCGCGGATCAACCGATCCAGCACCTGTGCGCAATGTTGGGCGTTCATATCGCCGGCCGTCAGCTGGACGATGACGCCTCGATGCTGTTCAAGATGGCCGGC
Source organism: Pseudomonas sp. YuFO20 (assembly GCF_035064975.1). NCBI lineage: Bacteria > Pseudomonadati > Pseudomonadota > Gammaproteobacteria > Pseudomonadales > Pseudomonadaceae > Pseudomonas > Pseudomonas sp. YuFO20. The sequence goes on along the minus strand of NZ_JAXDEO010000056.1, from coordinate 34,300 downwards.
GGCGCCAGCGGCGTGTTGATTGCCAGCCAGGTCTGCGCCGGCGAAGAAAACCCGCTCAAAATCCGCGTTTATGGCGACAAGGGCGGGCTGGAATGGCGGCAGGAAGAACCTGCCAGCCTGATCCACCGTGCCCTCGATCAACCCATGCGCATCCTGCGCTCCGGCGTCGGCCAGCCGTGGCTGTGCGCAGCCGCCAGCGAGCGCATGCGTTTGCCGGCCGGGCATCCCGAAGGCTATCTCGAAGCCATGGCCAATCTCTACGGCGATTTTGCCCGCGCCATCCGTGGCAATGTCGCGGGGCACGATGCTCCCGGGGTGCCCGGGATCGACGTCGGCCTGCGCGGCATGGCGTTCATCGAGACCGTGATCGCCAACCATCGTGGCGACGCCAAGTGGACCGAACTGGTCTGCACCCCATGACTCTGGAGACTCCCATGACCGACCTTACTTCAACCGGCATGCGTGGCCCGGGGATTTTCCTCGCGCAGTTCATGTCCGCCGAAGCACCCTTCGATACCCTGGCCAACATCGCCCACTGGGCGGCCTCCCAGGGTTACAAGGCCATTCAATTGCCGACCCTGGGCACGCAGTTCATCGACCTTGCGCGCGCCGCCGAAGACCAGGATTACTGCGATGGACTGAAAGCGGTCTGCGCCCAGGCAGGCGTCGAAATCAGTGAGCTGTCGACCCATCTGCAAGGCCAACTGGTGGCGGTGCATCCGGCGTTCGACACGCTGTTCGATGACTTCGCACCGGCACATCTGCGCGGCCAACCCCAGGCGCGCACCGACTGGGCCATCGACCAATTGAAGCTGGCGGCACGCGCCAGTCAGCGCTTGGGCTTGAAGGCCCACGCGACCTTTTCCGGGGCGTTGCTCTGGCCCTACATCTACCCATGGCCGCAGCGCCCGAGTGGCCTGGTCGAGCAGGGTTTCGCCGAACTGGCCAGGCGCTGGTTGCCGATCCTGGATTGTTTCGAAGAGGCCGGCGTCGACCTTTGCTACGAGATCCACCCCGGCGAAGACCTGCACGACGGCGCTTCCTTCGAGCGCTTCCTGGAGGCGGTCGATCACCATCCCCGTGCGGCGATCCTGTATGACCCGAGCCACCTGCTGCTGCAGCAAATGGACTACCTGGGCTTCATCGATCGCTACCACGAACGCATCCGCATGTTCCACGTCAAGGACGCCGAGTTCCGGCCCGATGCCCGTTCCGGTGTCTACGGCGGTTATCAGGGCTGGGTCGAGCGGCCGGGGCGATTCCGTTCCTTGGGCGATGGCCAGATCGACTTCAAATCGATCTTCAGCAAACTGACCCAATATGACTTCGCCGGGTGGGCCGTGCTGGAGTGGGAATGCTGCTTGAAGGACTCCGCGCAGGGCGCTGCAGAAGGGGCGGCGTTCATCGAGCGACACATGATCAGCAAGACCCGAAAGGCTTTCGACGATTTCGCCAGCGTGTCGTCAGACGCCGCTTTCAATCGACGATTGTTGGGGCTATCTGACGCCTGAACACATTTCTCTCGAACAAAAACAACAATAAGACGGTGACTGTCATGACCACGATGACCGCGCGATTAAGCGCAATGATGTTCCTGCAGTTCTTTATCTGGGGTGGCTGGTTCGTCACCCTCGGTACCTTTCTTGCCAGCAATCTGGGCGCCACTGGCGGGCAGATCGGCATGGCGTTCTCGACCCAGTCTTGGGGGGCGATCATCGCGCCGTTCGTGATTGGCTTGATCGCCGACCGCTTCTTCAACGCCGAGCGCATTCTCGCCGTGTTGCACCTGGTGGGCGCGGTGTTGCTGTATCAGCTGTATCGCGCACCGGACTTCAGCACCTTCTATCCGTTCGTGCTGGCCTACATGATGATCTACATGCCGACCCTGGCCCTGGTCAATTCCGTCGCGTTCCGCCAGATGAGCGACCCGGCGCTGGAGTTCTCGCGCATCCGCGTGTGGGGCACCATCGGCTGGATCGTCGCCGGCGTGGTGATCAGCTTCGTGTTTGCCTGGGATTCACAAGCGGCGATTTCGTCAGGCGGGTTGCGCAACACCTTCCTGATGTCGGCGATTGCGTCACTGCTGCTGGGCCTCTACAGCTTCACCTTGCCGCGCACCGCACCGCTCAAAGGCGAAGCGAACGGCGGCCTCAAGCAGATGCTCGGGCTGGATGCCCTGGGTTTGCTCAAGGATCGCAGTTATCTGGTGTTCTTCATCGCCTCCATCCTGATCTGCATTCCGCTGGCGTTCTACTACCAGAACGCCAACCCGTTCCTGGCGGAAATCGGCGTGACCAACCCCACGGCAAAAATGGCCATCGGGCAAGTCTCCGAAGTACTGTTCATGCTGCTTCTGCCTCTGTTCATTCATCGCTTCGGGATCAAGCTTGCACTGCTGGTGGGGATGCTGGCCTGGGCCTTGCGCTACCTGTTGTTCGCCTATGGCAACAACGGCGACCTGGCTTTCATGCTGTTTACCGGCATCGCCTTGCACGGCATCTGCTATGACTTCTTCTTCGTTTCCGGACAGATCTACACCGACGCCAAGGCTTCGGAACGCTTCAGGAGTTCCGCCCAGGGCTTGATCACCCTGGCGACCTACGGCCTGGGCATGCTGATCGGTTTCTGGGTGGCGGGGCAGGTGACCGACCACTACGCCGCGACGGCGGGTAGCCATGACTGGAAAAGCATCTGGCTGTTCCCGGCCGGGTTTGCCCTGGCGATCTTTTTCTGTTTTTCCCTGGCGTTCAAGGGACGAGAGAAGGTGGCGGTGCAAACAACGGTCTGACCCCTTGTAGGAGCTTGCTCCGGGCGGCGTTCCGACGATGGTCGCCAACGTTAACGCGTCCTTTCAGGCAGCACGCGTTATCGTTGGCGACCATCGCGAGCGAGCTCGCTCCTACAAGGAGCCTGGCCATGCATTGATCACCGAGGTCAGGAACTGTTGGGACAGCTCCGGCTTATCCAAGGCCCTGGCAACGAGCATGGCACCGGCAATCGAGGCAATGACCCGCAACGCTTCCTGGTGTTTTTCCTCCGGGTTTTCGCCCTCCACCAATGGCATCAGTATCTCGATCAAGCGCTCGATGCCCTTGGTGAAGGACTGGCTGACCGCGCCGCCGGTACGCGCCACATCCGTCGCCAGGGCGGGAATCGGGCAGCCCTCGGTCCAGTTGTCCAGGTGCTTCTGGGTCAGGTAACCCTTGACCAGCTCCGGAATCGATTTGGCGTCCTGCCATTGTTGAATGTTGGTCTCGAACGTCCTGCTGACGGCCTCGCAAGCCAGCTGCTCCTTGCCGCCTGGAAACTGCCCGTAGAACCCGCCGTGGGTCAGCCCGACCGAACGGGACAGTTCGCCGATGCCGATCCCGTCGATGCCTTTCTCGCGGTACAGCCGGGAGGCGGCCGTGAGGATCGCTTCCTTGTTGGCCGCAGCCTTGTCTTTCGTCACTTTCATGGGGTGCTCCTGTGGCCGGTGGGCATGGCCCTTGGCAAGTCGTCGCTGAGAGGCTAGTAATTATGATAGTCGTCATATATTGTTGGCGCAAATGTGTGACGGCCAAATCTCTTTTTTTGCCCTTATACATGATGGTTATCATCAAAAACAATGCTCAAGGCGGATACTCCATGGAACAGTCCCTCAAACCTCTGCGTTATCCACTTGCCGCATTGGCACTCACGATGCTTGCCGCTTGCGATGGTGCGCCTGTCGCCGCCAATGCAACGGGGGCGCCGCACGTGACTGTGGCCAAGGTCATCGAGCAGCCTATTACCGAATGGGACGAGGTGACCGCACGACTGGAGGCCCCGGAAACCGTCGAGGTCCGTCCACGGGTATCAGGGCAGATTGAACGGGTCGCCTTTACCGACGGTGCGTTGGTGAAGAAGGGGGACCTGTTGTTCCAGATCGATCCGCGGCCCTTCGAGCACGAGGTCGAGCGTTTCCAGGCCCAGTTGCAACAAGCCCGGGCGACGCTGCTGCGCACCGCCAATGAAGCGCAGCGCGGGCAGCGCTTGCTCGGCAGCAATGCGATTTCCGCCGAACTGGCCGACACCCGCACCACCACCGCACAAGAGGCCAAGGCCGGTGTCGATGCGATCCAGGCGCAGCTCGACCTTGCCCGGCTGAACCTGAGCTTCACCCGCGTCACCGCGCCGATCAGCGGCCGTGTCAGCCGCGCGGAAATCACCGCCGGCAACATCGTCACCGCCGATACCACGCCGCTCACCAGCGTGGTCTCCACCGACAAGGTGTACGCCTACTTCGATGCCGACGAGCGCCTGTTCCTCAAGTACGGCCAGCTCTCCCGCCAGGGCCAGCGCGGCCAGAGCACGCCGGTGTACATGGGCCTGTCGAACGAAGAGGGCAACAGTCACCTGGGGCAGATGAACTTCGTCGACAACCAGGTCAATCCCAAGACCGGGACCATCCGTGGTCGTGCGGTGTTCGACAACGCCGACGGCCAATACACCCCCGGGTTGTACGCCCGGCTGAAACTGGTGGGCAGCGCCGCCTATGCCGGCCTGCTGATCAAGGACGAGGCGGTGGGCACCGACCTTGGCAAGAGGTTCGTGCTGGTCATCGATCAGGACAACAAGGCGGTGTACCGCAGCGTCGACCTGGGCCCCAAGCTTGAAGGCCTGCGCATCGTGCGCAGCGGATTGCAGAAGGACGACCGCATCATCATCAACGGCCTGCAGCGGGTCCGTCCCGGTGCCGTGGTCGCCCCGCAGGACGCGCCCATGGCCGACCCGGAAACGGTGGCGACACTGGCCCGCCAACGCCAGGCCGTTGAGGCAGGCAATCAACCCGCAAGCCCATCCTCCGCCTCCGTCAAATCACCAGCCCTGGTGAAAACGGATGCGCCTGCCAGCCCTCGCGGATAAGGGAGCACCGACATGAAATTCTCACAGTTCTTCATCACGCGGCCGATCTTCGCCGCGGTGCTGTCGCTGCTGATCCTGATCGCGGGCGCCATCTCGCTGTTCCAGTTGCCGATCAGCGAATACCCCGAAGTGGTGCCGCCGACCGTGGTGGTTCACGCCAACTACCCCGGGGCCAACCCCAAGGTCATCGGCGAAACCGTGGCGGCGCCGTTGGAGCAAGCCATCACCGGCGTCGAGAACATGCTGTACATGTCCTCGCAGTCGACGGCGGACGGGCGTTTGACGCTGACCGTGACCTTCGCCCTGGGCACCGACCTGGATAACGCCCAGGTCCAGGTGCAGAACCGCGTGACCCGCACCGAGCCGAAATTGCCGGAAGAAGTGACGCGCATCGGCATCACCGTGGACAAGGCCTCGCCTGAATTGACCTTGCTGGTGCACCTGGTGTCGCCGGACAAGCGCTACGACATGCTGTACCTGTCCAACTACGCGATCCTCAACGTCAAGGATGAGCTGTCGCGCCTGGACGGCATCGGCGATGTGAAGATGTTCGGTATCGGTGACTACTCCCTGCGTATCTGGCTCGATCCGGACAAGACCGCCTCGCGCAACCTGACCGCCACCGACGTGGTCAACGCGGTGCGCGAGCAGAACCGGCAGGTCGCGGCCGGGGCACTGGGTTCGCCACCGGCGCCGAATGCCACCCACTTCCAGATGTCGATCAATTCCCAAGGCCGGCTGGTCACCGAGCAAGAGTTCGAAAACGTGATCATCCGCAGCGGCCCGAACGGCGAGATCACCCGCCTCAAGGACATTGCCCGGGTCGAGCTGGGATCCAACCAGTACGCACTGCGGGCGCTGCTCAACAACCAGGAAGCGGTGGCCATGCCGATCTTCCAGCGCCCGGGGTCCAACGCCATCGACATCTCCGACCAGGTGCGGGCGAAGATGGCCGAGCTGAAGAAAAACTTCCCCCAAGGCATGGACTACGAGATCGTCTACGACCCGACCATCTTCGTGCGCAGCTCGATCGAGGCGGTGGTTCACACCCTGTTCGAAGCCCTGATCCTGGTGGTGCTGGTAGTGATCCTGTTCCTGCAGACCTGGCGCGCCTCGATCATTCCGCTGGTGGCGGTGCCGGTGTCGCTGATCGGCACCTTTGCCGTGATGCACCTGCTCGGTTTCTCCCTCAATGCGCTGTCGCTGTTCGGGCTGGTGCTGGCCATCGGCATCGTGGTGGATGATGCGATCGTGGTGGTGGAGAACGTCGAGCGCAATATCGAATCGGGCCTGGAGCCGGTCGAGGCCACCAAGAAGGCCATGGGCGAGGTGACCGGCCCGATCGTCGCCACGGCGCTGGTGTTGTGCGCGGTGTTTGTGCCGGCGGCGTTCATTTCCGGGCTCACCGGGCAGTTCTATAAACAGTTCGCCCTGACTATCGCCATCTCCACGGTGATCTCGGCCTTCAACTCCCTGACCTTGTCGCCAGCGCTGGCAGCGGTGCTGCTCAAGGCCCACGGCGCGCCGAAAGACCGCTTCTCGAAAGTGCTGGATCGCTTGCTCGGCGGTTGGCTGTTCAAACCCTTCAACCGCTTTTTCGACAAGGCCAGCCATGGCTACGTGGTTGCCGTGGGCAAGATCATTCGTGGCAGCAGCGTCGCCTTGCTGGTGTACGCCGGCCTGATCGGCATGACTTATATGGGCTTCAGCACCACGCCGACTGGCTTCGTGCCGACCCAGGACAAGAAGTACTTGGTGACGTTCGCCCAGCTGCCGGATGCGGCGAGCCTGGATCGCACCGAATCGGTGATCCGCCGCATGAGCACCATCGCGATGAACGAGCCGGGGTTCGACAGTGCCGTGGCATTTCCCGGGCTGTCGATCAACGGTTTCACCAACAGCCCGAACGCCGGCATCGCCTTCATCGGCTTGCGCCCGTTCGATGAGCGCAAAGACCCGAGCTTGTCCGCCGGGGCGATTTCCGCGTCGCTCAACGCCAAGTTCGGCGACATCCAGGACGCCTACATCGCCGTGTTCCCGCCACCACCCGTCCAAGGCCTGGGCACCATCGGCGGTTTCCGCCTGCAGATCGAGGACCGCGGCAACCTCGGCTACGAAGAGCTGTACAAAGAAACCATGAACATCATCGCCAAGAGCCGCAGCGTTCCGGAACTGGCCAACCTGTTCACCAGCTACACGGTCAACGTGCCGCAAGTGGAAGCGGCCATCGACCGGGAAAAGGCCAAGACCCACGGCGTGAAGATCAACGACATTTTCGACACCTTGCAGGTGTACCTGGGCTCGCTGTACGCCAACGACTTCAACCGTTTTGGCCGCACCTACCAGGTCAATGTGCAGGCCGAGCAACAGTTCCGCCAGGAACCGGAGCAGATCGGCCAGTTGAAGGTGCGCAACGATCGCGGCGAGATGGTTCCGCTGGCGACCTTCGTCAAGGTCAGCCCGACGTCGGGGCCGGACCGGGTCTCGCACTACAACGGTTTCGTCACTGCGGAGATCAATGGCAGTGCAGCCCCCGGCTACAGCTCCGGCCAGGCCCAGAAAGCCATCGAGAAACTGCTCAAGGAAGAACTGCCCAACGGCATGACCTACGAGTGGACCGACCTGACCTACCAACAGATCCTGTCCGGCAACACGGCGCTGCTGGTGTTCCCGCTCTGCGTGCTGCTGGCGTTCCTGGTGCTGGCCGCGCTGTATGAAAGCTGGAGCCTGCCGCTGGCGGTGATCCTGATCGTGCCGATGACCCTGCTGTCGGCGATTGCCGGGGTGATCATTTCCAAGGGCGACAACAACATCTTCACCCAGATCGGCCTGATCGTCCTGGTGGGCCTGGCGTGCAAGAACGCGATCCTGATCGTCGAGTTCGCCAAGGACCGACAGGCCCAGGGCCTGTCGCCGCTGGACGCCGTGCTCGACGCCTGCCGCATGCGGCTGCGGCCGATCCTCATGACCTCGTTCGCCTTCATCATGGGCGTGGTGCCGCTGGTGACGTCCACCGGCGCCGGCTCGGAAATGCGCTGGGCCATGGGGGTAGCGGTGTTCTCCGGAATGCTCGGGGTGACCTTCTTCGGCCTGCTGCTGACGCCGGTGTTCTTTGTCCTGATTCGCCGCTACATCGAACGCAAGCAAGCGCGCAAACGCGCCAATGCACTGAACCTGGAGGTGCAACCATGAAAGCCCTGAAGTTGTTTTTGCCGAGTCTCCTGGTGACGGCACTGGCGGCGTGCACGGTCGGGCCAGACTACAAGACCCCCGACACCCCGCGAGCGGTCAGCGTTTATGCCAAGGCGGCCAACTACGATCAGGCGCGTTTCGAGCGCCTGTGGTGGCAGCAGTTCGACGACCCCACGCTGAACCAGTTGGTGAGCAAGTCCCTGGAAGGCAACCGCGACCTGCGGGTGGCGTTTGCCCGCTGGAAAGCCGCCCGGGCTATTCGTGACGATGTCAGCAACGACAATCTGCCCGTGGTCACCAGCCGCGTCAGCAGTGAGCAAGGGCGTGCGCAGGTGCCAGGGCAGACCGAGCACCGGGTCAACCTGGAGCGCTACGACCTGGGGCTGGACATGGCCTGGGAGGTCGACCTGTTCGGGCGCATCCTGCGTCAGCTCGAATCGAGCGATGCGCGGGAAGACGCCGCCGCGGCGGATCTCTACCAGCTGCGGGTGTCGATGATCGCCGAGCTGGTGGATGCCTACGGTCAACTGCGTGGCGCTCAACTGCGGGAGAAAATCGCCCTAGCCAACTTGAAGAACCAGAGCGATTCGCGCAGCGTCACCGTGAGCCTGCGCGATGCCGGGGTCGGCAACGAACTCGATGTGGTGCGCGCCGACGCGCGCCTGGCCGCGGTGGAGGCGAGCGTACCGCAGCTGCAAGCGGAGCAGGTCCGGGAGAAAAACCGCATCGCCACCTTGCTCGGTGAACGCCCGGAGCAACTGAGCGTGTCCTTGAGCCCGGCGGACCTGCCGGCCATCGCCAAGGCGCTGCCGATCGGTGATCCCGGCGAGTTGTTGCAGCGGCGTCCCGATGTGCTGGCGGCCGAACGCAGGCTGGCGTCGGCGACGGCGGATGTCGGCGTGGCCACTGCCGACCTGTTTCCCCGTGTCAGCCTCAGCGGCTTCCTTGGCTTCACCGCCGGGCGCGGTTCGCAGATCGGCTCCAGCGCCGCCCGAGCCTGGAGCCTGGGCCCGAGCATTACCTGGGCCGCCTTTGACCTGGGCAGCGTGCGCGCCCGCGTTCGCGGCGCCAACGCCGACGCCGAAGGCGCCCTGGCCACGTATGAACAGCAGGTGCTGCTGGCGCTGGAAGAGTCGGAAAACGCCTTCAGCGACTATGGCAAACGCCAGCAGCGGTTGTTGTCGTTGATCAAGCAGAGCGAGTCGAGCCGCGCGGCGGCCAGTCTGGCGGCGATCCAGTACAAGGAAGGGTCGGTGGATTACCTGGTGCTGCTCGATGCCGAGCGCGAGCGCTTGAATGCGGAGGATGCCCAGGCCCAGGGTGAAGTGGATCAGTACCGGGGGATCGTGGCGATCTACAAGGCGCTGGGGGGAGGGTGGGACAGTGGCGGCAACAAGCTGGCCGCGATGAACTGATGCCAGTTTATCGTGAATGATTATATTCACGGGGTATTGCGTGACTACTATTTATAGATTGGATCCGCTGCGTTATTACAGAGGTGAAAGAGATGAATAAGATAATGGCCTGCTCAATAGTTGTACTGTTGCTGGCGGGTTGCTCATCCTCTGGTCATCAAGCTGCCATGGATGCGCATGCTGATGCCCCACCGACTGCGAAACAGTTAAACGCAAGCGAGATAAATTCGACGGTAATAGGTCGCAAGCACTCCAGCGTAACGTCCACCGGATATCCTTTCTCTGAAACATTGAATCCTGACGGCACCGCAACCATCAAGATTTCCAGCGAGCCCATGCAAACCGGCGCCTGGGTGATTACCGAAGACGTCATTTGCGTCACTTATCAGAAGTATGGAAAGGAATGCAATAAAGTACTCAGCGACGGGGTCACGATCTGGTTTGTCGATAGCGTGAAAAATAAAACCAACAACAAGTTTACAGTTCAATAAAGGTTGATGTGCGAGGTGCGGCATGAGCAAAGAATACTGGAGTTGTATATTCCTGGCCCTTGTCTTGTCCGGTTGCGCTTCGTCTGGTAGCCATACGATAAAACCGGTTTCGCCTTCGGCGGTTGCGCTGGATGACGATCAGGTTCGCAGTACCCTGATTGGCAACAAACTTAACAACGTAGGGGAGTCGGGCTTGCCGTATTCCTTGAGCTTCAATGCGGACGGAACTGAGATATTCAAGATGTCCGGCAATCCACCCGAAACGGAACATTGGACCGTCAAGGATGGGGTGATCTGTTTCACCTCACCCAAGATCAACAAGGAATGCTATCGGCTGAAAAAGGACAAGGACGACTACTGGCTGGTAGATCCACAGACGGGCGCAGTGCACTACCACTACACCCTGACTGCGCAATGAATTCGCTGGCTCCTACAGCGGGGTGTCACCCAGACCCAGGGGAAAGAGCCGATCATCGAATTGACTCAGGCGCGGGTACTCGATGGCCTCATCCGCATCGATGTTTTCAAGGCGCTGGCGATAGCTGAGCAAAAACGCCTGTCGGTCCTCAGCGCTGATGTACGGCACATGCCAACCGACAAAAGGTGGTAGCACCTCCAGCCCGACATAGGCCAAGGTCCCACGCAACAGCGGACGCAACATGTCTTCCAGGGGGCCATGGATCGCGTTGTCGCCGAACATGTGCTCACGCCCTCCCAGGGTCACGGTCACCAGGGCTTTCTTGCCGCTCAGGCCGCCTTGATCATAGAAGCGCTTGCCGCCGTAGCAGATGCCGGACACCAGCACCCGGTCAATCCAGCCCTTGAGAATGGCCGGTGTCGAGAACCAGTAGATCGGGAAGTTGAGGATCAGCAGGTCCGCCCACAACAGCTTGTCCAGCTCCTGCTGGATATCGGCGGCGAGGGTCTGCTCCTTGCTGTTGCGTCGTTGTTCGAGGGCGTAGACCAGGTATTCGGGATTTTCCCTGATGCAGAAGTCCTCGGCACTGGCCACCGGGTTCCAGCTCATCGCGTACAGGTCCGATACCCGCACCTCATGCCCTTGGGCTTGCAAGGTTTCGACCGCCTGGTCGCGCAGCGCAGCGGTAAAGGATTTTGGCTCGGGGTGGGCATGCACGATCAAAACATTCATGGCGAATCCTTGGAAGGAGAGATCAAAAGTAGGTCGGCCAGGTACGCATTTCGTGGCGTCCTATACCGTTATTGAAGCCGCGCCGTTGCGCCGCCAGTGCCTCGACCAGAAAACGCCGGGTTTCTCCCGGGGCAATCACCTCGTGGGTGCCCATGGCGCCGGCCAGGGCAAAGGCAGAGGTGTCTTTTGCGAACTCGGCATGCAGGCGCTCGTAGCGTTCCGGGTCGCTCTCGCGTGTCACGCCATGCACCACGCTGACCGCAACGCCGGGGTCGACGAAGCTGACGTCGGCCATGCACCAGGCGGCCGACTGGTCGCTGTTGCGGCCACCGCCGAAATTCAGGTACGCCTGACCGAAACTCTTGCGCACGATCACCGAAAGCTTGGGCACCGAACAGAGTTGCACCGCGTGAATCATGTTCATGATGTGCGCCGGTGCGCTGCGTTTCTCGCCTTCGATACCCACCAGGAAACCGGGGGTATCGACCAGAAATACCAGCGGGATATTGAACGAGTCGCACAGGGCGATGAAGCCGGTGGCCTTGCGGCAGGCATCGGCGTCCAGAGCCCCGCCTTTGAATAACGGGTTGGAAGCGACAATACCGATGCTGGCACCTTCGAGCCGAGCCAGGGCGGTGACGACCGAGCGACCGAAACGATCCTTGAGTGGAAACAGGCTGGCGCGATCGACCAGGGTGGCGAGCAGCTTGCGCATGTCGTAGGTCTTGCTGCGTTCTGCCGGGACGATGCGTTCAGGCCCCGACGAGTCCGGGCGGTCCTCGGGCGTGCAGGGCAGCTCGGGCGGCAGCTCATTCGAATGAGAGGGCAAGTAGCCGAGAAAGCGCCGGATGGCGCTCAGCGCTTCCTGGTCATTGTTCACAACCATGTCGGCCAGCCCGGTGATTTCGGCATGCATGCGCCAGCCACCGAGTTCTTCGGTATCCGAACTCTCGCCGATGGCCACCGAGGTGACTTTTGGGCTGGAAACAGCGAGCATTGCGCCTTTGCGCATCACGGTGAAATCCGCCAGGCACGAATACCAGCTCGCCGAACCGAAGCAAGGCCCGAGCACTGCGCTGACCCACGGCGTCTCGCGCCGCCGGCAGTACTGCTGGGCATCCTGGCCGCCACCGGCCATGCTGCCCGCACCCATCGCATCCTGCATGCGCTGGCCCGACGATTCGCCGAGGAAGATCAGCGGCATGCCGTTGCGGGTGGCGCATTCCTTCATGTAGGCGATCTTGCGCGCATTGATCCACGAGGACGACGCGCCTTTGACCGTCATGTCGTTGGACGCCACGGCGACACGGCGCGAGTCGATGCGGCCAAAGCCGGTGATCTTGCCGTCGGCGGGGGTGCTGTCGCGATCCTCGGGGCGGGCGGAGTGGGCCAGCATGCCGATCTCGCTGAACGACTGCGGGTCGAGCAGACCCTCCAGCCGCTCACGGGCGTTGAGCACGCCGGCATCGCGGCGCGCCTGGAGCCTGGCTTCGCCGCCCATGTTCAAGGCGGTGGCGCGACGGGAGTGCAGCTCTTGTTCGGGTGAAGTGTGTTTGCGGGTCATCGTGAAGTCTCTTTGGGAACCATGACGGCACGTCCGACGATTTCGCCGCGACGCATTGGCAGCAGGACCTCAATCACCGGGTTCGTTCGCCAGCACCATGTACATGAATGCCGACATGACGAGCCCGCCGGTCTGGACCAGGCAGCTGCTGGCATTGGCGACCTGGCGTGCGCCGCATTCGCCGCGCAGCTGGCGAACCGACTCGATCATCAGTTGCATGCCGAACTGACCGGAGTGGTTGAAGGCCAGGCCACCGCCCGAGGTATTCACCGGCAATGCACCGCCGGGCGCGGCAATGCCGCTGCGCAGGAACGCGCCAGCCTGGCCAGGTTCGCACACACCCATGGACTCGAGCCCGACCAGCACATTGATGGTGAAGGCGTCATAGATCTGCACCATGCTCAATTCGCTGCGCGCGATGCCGGACATGCACAGCGCACGCTCGACGCAGGCGCTGGTAACGCCATCGTCGAGCCAGTCGTTCGTATTGATCGGCGTGACGTGGCCCCGATAGGTATCGGCAAATCCGCGGATGAACACCGGCGGCCTGGCCAGGGTGCGGGCGTATTCGGCCTTGGTCAGGATCAACGCACCGGCGCCGTCGTTGACCAGGCAGATATCGGCCTTGCGTAGCGGGTCCGAGATCAGCGGCGAAGCCAGGTACTCCTCCATCGTCAGTGGTTGGCGCAGCGTGGCCTGGGGATTGAGGTGCGCCCAGCGCCGCGCGTTGATCGCCACTTCTCCCAGGTCCTCCGGGCTCGCCTGATAGCGATGCAGATACTGCTGGGCGAGCATCGCGTACCAACTGATCGGGCTGAGCACGCCGTAGGGCGCCACGAACTGGCCGGATGGGGAGCGCGGGTCGGTGACCACGCCGCCACGCTGACGACTGTGATCCAGGCGCTGGGTGCTGCCGTAGGTGACCAGTGCCACCGAGCACAGGCCGGCGTCGATGGCGGCCATGGCGTGGATCAAGTGGGTGAGCGGCGAGCCGCCGCCCACCACCGTGCTGTCGACATAGCGCGGGGTGATGCCTAGGTATTCGCTCACCAGCAGCGCATTGGCGCGGTCGTCCCAGTGGGCGAATACTCCATCGACATCGGCCAGGGTAAGCCCGGCCTCCAGCAGGGCCGTGCGGGCCGAGCGGCATTGCAGCGACAGCGCGGTGTCGCCTGGCTGCGCCTTGCCGAGGCCGGCTTCGCCGACACCGACGATGGCATAGCGGCCGGCCAGGCGGGATGCGTCGAGCGTCATGGTCGAGGCTCCTGCGCGATGAGCTGTGCACGCACGTCTTTCTTCAACACCTTGCCAACCGGGCTGCGCGGCAGGCTGTCCCAGAACAGCACGTGCTTGGGGGTCTTCAGGCTGCCGAGTTTTTCCCGGCAGGTGGCGATGAATTCCTGCGCGGTTGCACAGGCACCCGCCTTGAGTTCGATGACCGCGATGACTTTCTCGCCCCAGTCGGCATCGGGAATGCCGACCACCGCGCAATCCATCACCGCCGGGTGCGCCCAGATCACTTGCTCGATCTCGCTCGGGTAGAGGTTGAACCCGCCGGAGATGATCATGTCCTTGGTGCGGTCGACGATGTACAGGTAACCGCCTTCGTCGAACACGCCGATGTCACCGGTGTGGTGCCAGCCGAACCGGCGTGCCTCTTCGTTGGCTTGCGGGTTGTCGTAGTAGCCGGGGGCGACCAGTTCGCCACGGGCGACGATCTCGCCGCGTTCGCCGGTCTCGACGATCCGCCCGTCTTCATCCATCAGGGCCACTTCGCAGGCGCCGGTGGGACGGCCGGCCGAACCCAGGTGCTTGCCGTCACGCAGGTGGTCTTCACGGGTCAGTACGGTGATCACCCCGGGCACTTCGGATTGACCGTAAAACTGTACGAACACCGGCCCCCACAGGGCGATACCCTCGCGCAGCTTGTCCACGGACATGGGCGCGGCGCCGTAGATCACGTATTCGAGCGAGGAGCAGTCGCGGGTCCTGGCGTCCGGGTGCGAGAGCAGTCGGTAAATCAGGGTTGGCGGCAGGAACAGGTGGGTGATGCGCTCCCGTTCAATGGTTTCCAGTACCACGCCGGGGTCGGCGGACGCTGCAATCACATTGCGCGTGCCGAAACTCGACAGGGCCACGGCCGTCGCGCCTGCCGCATGGGTCAGCGGGGCCACGACCAGGTGCGCGGGGCTTTTTGCCGGTGGCATGAACTGGTTGCCGATGCGGTAGCAGGCGAGCAACGCGCGATGGCTTTGCATGATCGCCTTCGGCCGCCCCGTGGTGCCGCCCGAGGACTTGATCAGGGCAATGTCGTCGAGCCCCTGGCGCACTGTGCACTCTTGGCCGGCATGATCGCGGCACCAGGCGGCGATGCTCAGCCCGTCGATCGGCTGGTCCAGTCCGATCAGGGTTTTCAGGCTGGGCACGCCGGCGCGAATGCGCTCGGCATGCTCGGCGTACTGGGAGTGCAGCACCAGTACCGAGAGCTTGGTGAAACTCATGAACCAGATCAGGCTGTCGATCGAGTCCCTGGCATTCAAGGGAATGAAGGTGCTCCCGGCGCGCAAGGCGCCCAGCATGGAGACAAAGCTCAGCGGGTGATTGGGCGCCAGCACGCCGACATGCGCGCAGCTCAGGCCCAGCAGCGTCAAGGCATGGCCGATGGCATGGGAATCGGCCTGGACCTCGGCGTAGGTGAGGCTCAAGCCGGGGCCTTGCAGGCAGACATTGTCCGGGTGGCGATTGGCGCCCGCGTCGAAGTGGTCGGTGATCATTTGCATGGTGACGGCTAATCCAAAAGAGTGAACTGGGGCAGCGTGCAGGTTTCGCTGACGGGCTCGAAGCAGACGCTGACGCGGGCGCCGATGGCGACGCGGGTCAGGTCGGCATCGAGGATGTTGGCGACCACGCGCACACCTTCATCGAGGTCGATCAGCGCAACCACATAGGGCAGCCGGGATTCGAAGGCCGGCGAGGGCGCGATCCGGCAGACCGTCCAGGTGTAGATGCGCCCATGGCCGCTGGCGTTGATCCAGTCGAGGCGCTCGCACAGGCAGCTGATGCAGAAGGCCCGAGGGTAAAACTGGCAGGTCCCGCAGCCAGCGCAGCGCTGGATCACCAGTCGCTGTTCCCGGGCGGCCGCCCAATAGGCGGCCGTTTCGGCGGTGGGTTGCGGCAGGGGCCGAGCAGAGAGGGGAGTCGACATGGCAGCCTCAGTGAGTACGCAGTTCGAAACCGGCCATGGCGATATGCACATGGCGTTGCTCCGGGAGCTTGGCCAGCCCGGCGATCAGTTCATGCAGCGGACGACGCACGCTGAAGGTATCGTCGACCAGAACAGGGACCAGCCCGGTGATTTTTTCGTCGCCGTACATGGCACGCAGCAGCAGTTCATCGTCCGACAGGCCGGGGTAGCGGCTACGCAGTTCGGGAACCCTTGGCAACAGCACCGGCGGTGTGGTCGCCACCTCGCGGGAGCCGTTGGCGAGCACAAGAGCCTTGACGTCGTGATCGACCGGCAACGGCAGTGCGCCGAAGTAGCCGCACACGTACTTCTTCACTTCGTCGGGTACCACCTTGTAGCGCTCGCCGCTCAGTACGTTCATCACCGCTTGCGCGGCAATCATGGCGGGGAAGGGCGTGGCCATCACGGGCGAGCCCAGTTCCACGCGCACGCGCGCGATCTCTTCGAGGACCACCGGCAGCTTGTCGGCGATCCCCGCCAGCTGCAGTTGCGACTGTAGATTCGACATGGCGCCACCGGCATATTGGGTGACGAAGTGCGCCGGGTCGTATTCCGCCGGGATACCCAGGGGAAAACCGTTCTCTTCGGCGACACCGGCGAGGTACTCGCCGATCTCGTCAGCGGCGCGGTCATCGAAGTCGACCTCGAAACCGATCTCGCGCAGGTTGCGAGCGAGCATCTGGGCCGAGGGCCCGGCATTGCCGTGGGCCAGCGGATCGATCGAACACAGCAGACGGTCGGCGCCGTGCACCGCGGCTTCGATGGCCACCAGCGAACCGGTCGCGTTCAGGCAGTGGGTGAGCACTTCGAGCGGTCGATCGCCGATCACTGCCTTGATCGCCGGCACGATGCTGCGCACCTGTTCCACGGTCATGCTGCCGCCGGCATCGCCGAAGGTAAAGGCGTCGATGTCGAAGCGCTCGATGGCTTCGCGCGCCTTGGCGGCGTAGAACGGCGCGTCGTAGCCAGGGGCCAGGTTGTAGATCATGGCGAGGTTGGTGGTGGCGCCGAGGCGCTTGGCGGTGGCGATCGCCGGCACCAGGTTATCCCAGCAATGCAGTGAGTCGAGGAAACCGATGTCGCGGGCACCGTTGGCGACCAGGCGCTCGACGTACAGCTCGCTGAGGTCGTCCGGTTCCGGGTAGAAGCTGCGCAGCATGTTGCTGCGCACGATGCCGCGCAACGGCGTACGGCGGATACGCTCGGACAACAGGCGCAGCCGCTCCAGCGGGTTCTGGTTGAGGAACAGCACGCTGGCGTCGAACTGCACCAGGGCAACGCCTTCTATCGCATCGAAACCCAGGGCATCCAGGCGCTCGGCCATCGGCAGCATGTGCTCGGTGCGCATGCGCGTGGCCCACAGGCACTGGTGCGCATCGCGCAGGGTGGCATCGACCAGCTGGATGCGCCGCCGTTTGCCGGTGCGGACAAATTCCGCGTGCACTTTTTCGCGTAGTTGGTTCAGCACATGTCACCCCTTGCTGTGTTCGAGATGGATGGACAGGCCGGGGCCTGTGACACTCAATACGGTGTAGTCGGGCCAGCGTTGCAGCAGCCCGTGCGTCAGGGCCTGCTCGGGTGTGCGCACTTCGTAGTGAAGACTGTGCAGCGGCGGCAGCGCCGAGCAGCCGCAGACCAGTGCCGCCAGCGCCTCATCGCCGGCGGGCACAGCGCTCGCACGGCAAGGATGTGCAACCGCGCCGATGCGTTGTTGCAGGCTGTTCAGCGACGTGTCGATCGGGCCGTAGCAGCCTTGCAGCCAGCGACGCAAGGTAGGCTGCAACGTGGCGTAGCGTTGGCCAGCGTCCAGATGCTCGAGCGCCTGTCGCGCAATGGCCCGGGCGAAAGGTTGCAACATCGGCGGCTGGCCCAGCTCCTGGCGAATGCGCGTGCACTCGCGGGCAAACTCGAACAGATCGGCCAGGCGTCTGCGCTCACGCAACGCTTGCATGGCCTCGGTGGCGATTTCGCCCGGCAACTGGTGCTCGTATGGAGCCAGGTCGAAGGCCCAGGGCACACTTTCGGCAAAGCCTTCCTGATCCGCCACTGCAGCGAACTGAGCCTGGGCTTCTTTCAGGCGATCCTGATCCGGGGTTTGCAGCGGCAATTGCAGCAGCGCCGCCGAACTGATCAACCGTGCCAGTGACGGTACCGAGGCACCATTGGCGACACAGGGCAGCGCCGCATCGAGGCGGTCGATGCCGAGGCGAATCGCCTCCAGCGCCACCTGCGGGCCGAGACCGGTGTGGCAGCGGGTGTGCAGGTCCACAGGGGTTCCATCAGCGCCGCTACGCAGCGCCGCGAGCAAGCCGGGCAGGCGATCGACATGCAGCAGGCCGGCTTCGTCGCGCAGCATGATGCGCTGCGCACCGGCCTGGACCAGCCGAGCCGCGCAGGCCGAATAGTGGGCGTTGTCATGTTGATGATCGTCGACATAGGGCAGGGCGGCGATGGCGCTCAGGCCGTTCGCCAGTGCCAACTGCACCGCGTTGTCCAGGCGCTCGAAATCCAGCTGCGGATCGATCAACACCACCTCGCTGATGCCGGACCGGGCGAGCACCCGCAGCCAGCCGTCCAGCGTTTCGCCAGCGAGCACATCAATACGGCCATGGGCGGGCAGCAGGTTCACCGTGGCGCGCAGGGGCGTGCCATTGGCGCGCTCGCGCAGTGCCGTGACGCGTTGCAGCGGATTTTCACCGCGACCCAGGCATAACGCGATCACGGCGGGACTCAATACCTCGATCGCCGCCAGCCGGGCGTGCCCCAGTGAACTCATGGTGCCGAGCAGCATCGCCGTGCCGAGGGCGCCGCCCCAGGCGGCGGTCTGGCCGTCGCTCAGGCTGACATCGACCAATGTTGTCATGCTCATGCTCGCTCCTTGGCTTGTTTCAAAGCCTGTTTGCGGGCAGGTACGAAGACGTCTTCGACCCAGCGCGTGGTGACCAGGCCCGCGACGAAGTCGGGGTGATCGAGCACGGCATGGTGGAAGCTGGCGGTGGTCGACAGGCCTACGACTTTCATGTCCTCCAGCGCCTTGCGCATCAGCACGATGGCCTCGTTGCGGGTCGGTGCATGCACGATCAGCTTGGCCAGCAGGGAGTCATAGAACGGTGGCACGGTGGCGCCGCTGTAGCAATGGGTATCGACCCGTACGCCCGGGCCCTTGGGTGGCAGCCATTCGCTCACCAGGCCCGGGCTTGGGAGGAAATGGCGGTCCGGGTCTTCGGCGTTGATCCGGCACTCGATGGCATGGCCGACCAGCTTGACGTCGGCCTGGCTGAACGACAGTGGCAGGCCGGCGGCGATGCGAATCTGCTCGGCCACCAGGTCCAGGCCGGTGATCATCTCCGTCACCGGGTGCTCGACCTGGATGCGGGTGTTCATTTCCAGGAAATAGAATTTGCCATCGCGGTCATCGACCACGAACTCGATGGTGCCCGCACCGAAATAACCGACATTGCGCGCCAGGCGTACGGCGCACTCGCCCATTTGTTCGCGGGTGTGCGGCGCGAGGCTGGGGGAGGGTGCTTCCTCGATCAGTTTCTGGTGCCGGCGTTGGGTCGAGCATTCGCGCTCGCCCAGGTGCACAACATTGCCATGGCGGTCGCCCATGATCTGGATTTCGATGTGGCGCGCCAGTTCGATGAACTTCTCGACATACAAGGTCGGATCGCCAAAGGCCGCTTGTGCTTCCGAGGAAGCGGAACGGAAGGCGGCTTCGGCCTCATCGTCGCTGCGCACGATGCGCATGCCGCGCCCGCCGCCCCCGGCGGTGGCCTTGAACAGCACCGGGTAGCCGATGTCGCTGGCGATGGCGCGGGCAGTTTCTGCATCGGCCACGGCGTCAGAGCCCGGCACCCGCGGTACTTCGGCTTTTTCCGCCAGACCGACGGCGGTGATCTTGTCGCCCATCGAATCAATGATTTCGGCCGATGGACCAATGAACGCAATGCCGGCATCTTCGCAAGCCTGGGCGAAGTGCGAGCGCTCGGAAAGGAAGCCGTAACCCGGGTGGATGGCGTCACAGCGGTGTTCCAGGGCGGTTTTTACCAACAGATCGGCGCACAGATAGCTTTGCGCGGCCGGCGCCGGGCCGATGACCACGTACTGGTCGGCCAGGCGCGCGGCCAGGCTGTCCTGATCCGCTTCGGAGACGGCGGCAACCGATTCGATGCCCAGGGTTTTGCAGGCACGCACGATGCGTACCGCGATTTCGCCACGGTTGGCGATCAAGACCCGGCGAATGTCGCGGGTTGCCACGGGAATGCTGCTCATCAACGTGCCTCCGGTTCAAGAATCATCAAAATCTGGTCGCGCTGCACCATCTGCAGGTCTTGGGCGACGATGCGCACGACGCGGCCTTTCAGCGGCGACGCGAGGGTGTTGAAGAGTTTCATGGCTTCGACCAGGCACAGCGGCGTGCCTGCCTCCACCAGCGTGTTCTCTTCGACGAAGGACGGTTGGTCAGGGCTGGGTTTGCGATAGAAGGTGCCCATCATGGTGGCGCGTACGGCGATCTGACCGGCGGCGATTTCGGGTTCGCGGGTGGCCGCCACAGTGGCCGGCTGCGCTGGTTTTGCGGGTTTTACACCTTGCGCAGGCGCCTGGGACCGCTCGATCGTTCCCGACTTGCTGGCAGTCAGGGTGGTGTCACCGACGCGGACTTCCAGAAAGTCCAGATGCCTCGTGTGATCCAGTATTTCCAGGATTCTTCGTGCTTCTTTATGAGTGAGCGACATGCCTTCTGGCCTCTTGTTGTTCGAATTGCCTTGACGGATATGAACATCGATACGTAGGATTGTCAACAATCAGACAATCATGTAATTTGCTGATCGTGATCCAGGGCGTTTGCGCAGGCCTTCATCAAAAAGCGTAGCGCGCGGCGGCCAAGGGCTCGGTCATTAAAGAAATCAGTAGTGTTTTGGAGGGGGCGAGAATGAGTACAATCGCGGTTAAATCAGATGTCGCCGGAACGGTCTGGCAGATCCATGTCGGCGTGGGCGATGTCGTTGAAGAAGATCAGATACTCATCGTCATGGAATCCATGAAAATGGAAATTCCATTGATGGCGGTCGAGCCGGGGCGCGTTGTCAGCGTTCTAGTTGCCGAGGGCGACGTGGTGAAAGACGGCCAGGATGTCTTGCTTATGGAGTGCGATTGAAGTCTATGTCAATGAATGCAGGTTCGGCGTCGGCCGCCAAGGGCGGTAGTGCAATAGGTATCATGCGTGCGGGTCGCCAGCGCGTCCTGACGATGCCGGAGCAGATTGCCGAAAGCATTACGCTTGCGATTCTGCGAGGTGAATACGGGCCGGGCGATTCGGTGCGTGAACAGGAACTGGCCGACCACTTCCAGGTCAGCCGCGGTCCGATTCGCGAGGCCCTGCGCATTCTCGAGAAGGTCGGCGTGGTGACCATCGTGCCGCAGCGCGGCGCGCATGTGACCTCATTGAGCAGGCAAGAGATCGACAATCTGTTCGAGATCCGCGCGGTTCTGGCCGGTTTGCTGGCCAAGTACCTGGTCGACCTGGATGGGTCGATCGTCAATCAAATGGACGCCATCGTTACCCGGCTCGAACTGATTGCCTCGCAAGCGGATGCCCTGGACGAGTATGCCCAAGGCAGTTATCGCCTGAGCACCCTGCTGTTCCAGTCCTGCGGCAACAAGCAGCTGGCAGAACTGATGGGGGCGCTGGGTATCCAGACCGCACGCTACACGCGGTTGGGCTTGCGTTCAGCGGAGCGTCGCCAGGCTTCCGCCAACCATTGGCGCCAACTGGTCGAAGCGCTCAAGCAAAACAGCAGTTCGGTTGCCGCGAACATGATGGTCGAGCTGATCAACGCTTCCCATCAAGCCGCATTGAATCACCTGGAATAATCCACACGGGGGCACAACACTCCCGAGTGCTGTGTCAGGTTGTCGACAATAAGACAAAAAATCATGACAAAAAAACGCACCGCAGGACTCATGCTCAGTTGGGCAGCCAAGCAACACCGGGGCCGCACCGCCCTGATCTTCGGCGAGAACGGCCTGACCTATGACCAGGTCGAGACGGGCAGCAACCGTCTTGCCCATGCCTTGATTGCCCTTGGGCTGCAGGTTGGGGAGCGCGTCGCCGTGCTGCTCAACAACTCGCCCGAGGCGATCGAGAGCGTTTTCGCGGTCGAGAAGGCCGGCCTGGTTTACGTGGCGCTCAATGCCCGGCACACCCTGGCCGAGCAGATCGCGATCCTCGACGACGCCGGCGCCAGCCTGCTGGTGGTGGGGCCTGAATTTCGCGAGATCGGCGAAGGCGTGCGTGATCGCGTCGCCGGTTTGCGCCAGGTGATAGCGCTCGATTGGCAGGCACCGCAGGTACTGGATTACCGCCAGTTGCTCGCCTCGATGCCAGCGCAGGCGCCGAATGTCCAGGTGTCTCCCGATGCCTTGCTGCGCATTGCCTATACCTCGGGCACCACCGGCAAGCCCAAGGGCGTCACCTACACGGTCAAGCGCTGGTATGAACGCCTGACCAACCATTTCTACGCCATGGAATACAGCCTGGGCGTGGAGGATGCGATGTTGCATGTCGGTCCCTTGACCCATGCCGCCGGCGTGCATCTGTTGCCCTGCTACTTGCGCGGGGCGCGCAATGTGATTCTCGAGAAGTTCGAGCCACTGGACACGCTGCAACAGATCCAGCGGCACCGGATCACGCAGATGATGTGCGTGCCGACCATGCTCACCCGGTTGCTCGACGCCCTCGACAGCGGCGCCGAAGCGGATCACTCGTCGCTCAAGTGCATCCATTACGGGACGGCACCGACCTCGGTCGACCTGATCCATCGCGCCATCGCACGCTTCGGCCCGGTGATGCGCCAGCAGTATGGAATGACCGAGGCGGTCCAGCCGCTGGCGGTGCTGTATCCGCACGAACACGCCGAAGACGGCGTGCTGCGCTCCTGCGGCAAACCGACGGCCAATGTGCAGATCAGCGTGCGCGATATTCACGGCGCAGAACTGGCGGTGGGCGAGATTGGCGAGATCGCCATCGCTACCGACGGCATCGGCGAAGTGGCTTTCTGGCGCAGGCCGGATCTTGAAGCCGAAGCCATTCGAGATGGCTGGTACTACTCCGGTGATCTCGGTTACCTCGATGCCCAGGGCTTTCTTTATATCGTCGGGCGTAACAAGGACATGATCATTTCCGGTGGCTTCAACGTGTATGCGCGGGAAGTCGAGGATGCCCTGGAAAGCCATCCGCATGTACTCGAGGTGGCGGTCCTGGGCCTGCCCGACCCGGAGTGGGGCGAGCGTATCGCCGCCTTTGTGGTGCGGCGCGAAGGCGCCACGCTCGACAGCGAGACCCTGGGCAGCCATTGCGCGGCCCTGATCGCCGGCTACAAGAAGCCGCGCCTGATCGAATTCGTCGAGGCCCTGCCGCGCAACAACGCCGGCAAGGTGGTGAAGAACATTCTGCGCGATGACTATCTCGCGCGCCTGCAGAGGACATCATCATGAGCACGCCTGTTGCCCCTGAATGGTCGCTGGAACTTGCGGACATCCGCGCTCGCCGTGAAATCGCCTACGCATTGGGTGGCCCCGAAGCGGTGGAGAAACACCACGCCCAAGGCAAACTCACGGCCCGTGAGCGCATCGGGCATCTGCTCGATGGCGAAAGCTTCGAGGAGTTCGGCATTCTTGCAGGTGCCGTGAAGTACACCCCGGAAGGCAAGATGGCCTCGGCCACGCCGAGCACGGCAGTGGTGGGTGTGGGTCAGATCGATCGGCGGCGCACCGTGGTAGCGGCCGATGATTTCACCATTCGTGGCGGTTCGTCGGAGGCGGCGGTCGCTGAAAAGTGGATCTATGCCGATCGCTACGCCTGGGAATACAAGTTGCCGATCATCCGCATGATCGACAGCGCCGGCGGCAGTGTGAAGCTGCTCGACAAGCTCGGTCACACCAAGATCCCGGGCTATGCCCTGTTGCCGATCACCAACCTGCTGGGCGCGGTGCCGGTGGTTGGCATTGCCCACGGCGCCTGTGCCGGCCTGGGCGCGCTGCGGGTTGCCGCCTCGCACTTGTCGATCATGGTGCGTGGCCAGAGCCAGGTATTCGCGGCCGGCCCGCCGGTGGTGAAGCAGGCGTTCGGCATCGATATCGACAAGAATGACCTCGGTGGTTACGACCAGGTGCATCGTCACAGCGGCATGATCAACCTGGCCGCCAACAGCGATGCCGAGGCGCTGGACCTGGCCAAGCGTTTCCTGTCCTACCTGCCGGGCAATGTCTGGGAGCAACCGCCGCGTGTGGCCTCGACCGACGCGCCCGGTCGCCGTGACGCCTGGCTCAACGACGCCATTCCCCATGACCGGCGCAAGATCTTCAACCCGCACAAGATCCTCAAGTCGCTGGTCGACAAGGACAGTCTGTTCGAGATGTCGCCGGATTTCGGTGCGTCGACCATCACCGCGTTCGCCCGCCTCAACGGCTATTCGGTGGGGATCATCTGCAACAACCCGCGCGTCGGCGGTGGTGCACTGACCCGGGCGGCGGCGCTCAAGCAGACCCGTTTCATTGACCTGTGCGACACCTTTCACCTGCCGCTGATCTACCTGGTGGACCAGCCGGGCGTCATGACCGGTCAAGAGGCGGAAATGCAGGGCACGCTGATTGCGGCCATGCAGGCCGTGCATGCGATCGAACAGGCGAGCGTGCCGGTGATCACCATTGTCCTGCGCCGCTGCGTCGGGCTCGCCGGTGCCATGGTCAGCCCCTGGCATGGCCCCACGGGCACGGCATTGCCGCACCGGTTTGCCTGGCCTTCGGCGCAGTGGGGTTCGATTCCGATCGAGGGTGGTGTCGCCGCTGCCTACAAGCAGGAAATCGCTGCAGCGGATGATCCGCTGGTGCGGCGCAAGGAACTGGAGGCCCATTACCAGGCCCTGGCTTCACCGCTGCGCACGGCCGAGCGCTTTGGCGTGATCGACATCATCGAGCCGGACAGTACCCGTCCGCTGCTGTGCAACTGGGTGGGTGACGCGTATCGCATCACCGCGCTTTCCCTTGGGCCGAAGCGGCGGACCATGCGCTAGTCCCCCTGGGACGGGTGGCATCGCGCCTTACCTTCATAAAAACAACTCAAAGGTACTGACGAATGTTCTGGAAAAAGAGTCCCTGTGCCGTCCTTGCGACGCTGATGGTGATCCACCTGCTGGCCCAGGTGGACCGCAATATCCTGCTGGGTTTCGCCCCGCAGATCACCGGTGAGCTGGCGATCAACAATGCGCAGTACGGTTTTCTGGTCGGCGCGGTGTGGGTGCTGAGTTATGGCGTGATGGCGGTGTTTCTCGGCGCCCTGGCCGATCGTCACAGTCGACCACGGGTGATTGGCGCAGGCATGCTGGTCTGGAGCGTCTGTACGGTGGCCTCCGGTTACGTCCAGAACTTCGAACAAATGGTCGCGGCACGTTTTCTGGTGGCCACCGGCGAAGCCGCGCTGGTGCCCGCCGCCACGGCCCTGTTGATGGAGCTGTTCTCGGAAAAGCGCCGGGGCACCGCGGTGGGACTGTTTTACCTCGGCATTCCGTTGGGCATTGGCTGCAGCTTTCTGCTGGCGGGCACGCTCGGCGCTGCCCACGGTTGGCGCACCACGTTCCATTTCCTCGGCATCGCCGGGGTGATCATTGGCTTGCCGTTGATGCTGATGAGCGACAAACGCAGCCATTGCACGGTGCAGGAGCGGGGCGAACCCCTCGCCGCACAGATGGCCGCCGTGTTCAGTGAACTGCGCAGCAACCGCGTCGTGCGCTACACCGTGACCGGGTTCGTGCTGGCCCACCTGGCCTATCCGGGCATTTCATTCGCGCAACTGTGGATGACCAGGGAGAGGGGACTGGACCCGGCCTCGATTGCCATGACCCTGGGCGCGATGCAAATCGTATTCGGCTCGTTGGGCGCCTTGGCCGGCGGCATTCTGAGCGACCGCCTGGCCCCTCGTTTCAAGGGCGGCCACGGCAGTGTGCTGGCGTTGCTGATGTTGGTGTGCGCGCCATTCATGATCGCGTATCGCCTGGTACCGGTGGATTCACCGCTGTTCTACGTGGGAATGGCGGTCGGCATCTTCATGCTGATGTCGCTCTACGGTTCTGCGACCACTGCCATTCAGGGCGCGGTCCCGGTGCGCATGCGTTCGACGGTCATGGGCTTCTCGATGCTGCTGCTCAACCTGTTTTCGGTAGCACTGGGCACCTTTGTCGTCGGCTGGATCAGCGACGCCTTGACAGGTGCCGGAGCGGACTCGCCGCTGACCCATGTGCTGCTGGTCAGCGACATTCTCGCCCTGGTACTGGGTGGGGTTTTCTTTTATGTGGCGGCGCGTATCAAGCGTGGAAGCGCGTGTGCGATGCCGACAATGGGTATCAAGGTTTAGCTTATGGCCAGGTCCGCGGTCCTTCAATTGCAGTCGGTTACCAGCCTGTATCTACCGGGTGTGCTGGCGAGCATCGTGGTCGCCATTGCCGCGCGTTTCCTGGCTGACCAGTATCACGCGCCGGTGATGCTGTTGGCACTCTTGCTCGGCATGGCCATGAACTTCCTGGCGGCGGGGCCGAGCAGAGCCGGTATCGACTTCAGCGCCCGGGAAATCCTGCGCGTGGGCGTGGCCTTGCTGGGGCTGCGCATTTCGCTGGAGCAGATCGTGGCGCTGGGCTGGCATCCGGTGCTGATCGTGGTCGTGTCGGTGGTGGTCACCATCGTGGTGTCGATGCTGGCGGCGCGTGCCCTGGGCTTCAATGCACTGTTCGGCCTGTTGTCCGGCGGCGCCACCGCGATCTGCGGCGCGTCGGCGGCACTGGCCCTGGCGGCGGCGTTGCCGGGCCACCAGGCCAAGGAACGGGCGACACTGTTCACGGTCATTGGCGTGTCCAGCCTGTCGACCCTGGCGATGATCGTCTATCCGCTGATTGCCCGGGGACTGGACCTGGACCCGCTGCAAGCCGGGGTGTTTCTCGGCGCCACCATCCATGACGTCGCCCAGGTGGTCGGTGCCGGGTACAGCATGTCCCATGACATCGGCGATACCGCCACGGTGGTCAAGTTGATGCGTATCGCCATGCTGCTGCCGGTGATCGTCTGCGCGGTGTTGATCACCCGCGTCCAGGGCGGGCAGGGCACGGGTGAGCGGCCACCGTTGTTGCCCTGGTTCGCCGTGGCATTCGTGGTGCTGGCGACGGTGACCAGCCTGGGTTGGTTGCCCCCGGTGGTGCAGGGCCTGGGCAATCAATTGTCCAGCTGGTGCCTGGTCGTGGCCATCAGTGCGCTGGGGATGAAAATCCAGTTGAAGGAACTGGCCACGGTGGGGTTCAAACCCATCCTGTTGATGGTCGGTGAAACGGTGTTCTTGCTGGGGTTGGTGTTGATGATGATACGACTCTGAAGTTGAGTCTGGTCGTTCAATAACGCGGATGTACTGACACCGGCGCTATTGACTGGATCTCGTTGAATGAATTGAACGCTCCCCTGACGGGGTTATGAGTGGTGGGCACTGTCACGCCCGAATTTTGAATAGCCAGGTGTATTTCCATGAACGCAAAACAACAACAAAAACCACAGAGACAACCGATGCGGGTAATCAAGACTCATGGTGCTGGCGTGTTCGAGCCAACGCTGCTGGCCTCGGCGCTGTTCATCGCCATGTTGCCGGCGGCACAGGCTTTTGAATT
The DNA here is from genome assembly GCF_035064975.1 of Pseudomonas sp. YuFO20. Lineage (NCBI taxonomy): Bacteria > Pseudomonadati > Pseudomonadota > Gammaproteobacteria > Pseudomonadales > Pseudomonadaceae > Pseudomonas > Pseudomonas sp. YuFO20. The sequence goes on along the minus strand of NZ_JAXDEO010000056.1, from coordinate 6,652 downwards.
GAACACCGGCAGCGAAGACTGGACCGTGCGCTTCGATAACACCATGAAGTTCAATTACGCCCAGCGGGTCGAAAGTGCTAACAGCAAGTTGGCCAATTCATGGAACAACAACGACGGCAACCGCAACTTCTCCTCGGGCAGTGCGGTGTCCCAGCGCCTGGATGTGCTGTCCGAACTGGACGTGACGTACCAGAAGAAAGCCGGTTTTCGCATCAGCGCCAACAGCTGGTACGACCATGCCTACGACAATGTCGGCAGTGACAACGCGGCGACCAACCAGCTCAACGATGGCCGGCCGGATTCGCGCCACGTCAGCGGTTATGTCGATCGTTACTACAACGGCCCATCGGCCGAGATCCTCGATGCCTTCGTCTTCGGCAGCACAGAAATCGGCGAAGACTCGATCCTCAGCGCCAAGCTCGGCAAGCACACCCAGTACTGGGGCGAAAGTGTCCTGGCCTTTGCCCATGGCAACAGCTACGGCCAGTCTGGCCTGGACATTACCAAGGCGTTGGCGGTGCCCGGCACCGAAGCCAAGGAACTGTTCATCCCGCGCAATCAGTTGTCAGTCAGCTTCACGGTCAACCCGGAACTGACCCTCGGCGCGCAGTACTTCCTCGATTGGGACGCTTCGCGCCTGCCGGAGTCCGGTACCTACCTGGGCTTCAACGACGGCATCCAGAACGGCGGGCACAACCTGTCGCTGATCGGTGGGCAGAATCCGTTCTTTGGAGCCCCAGGCGCGATCGGTGCCAACCAGTTCCTGCGCCTGAGCAATGGCCATACCTTCGAACCGGACAAGCGCGGCGACTTCGGCCTGATGGCCAAGTGGAGCCCGGAATGGCTCGACGGCACGCTCGGCATCTACTACCGCAACACGTCCGACATCCTGCCCAACCTGGTGCTGCAGCCGACCGCTGTCGGCCCGGCCCAACTGATCTCCGGCAACATCGGCAGCTACAACCAGTTCTACGTCGACGACATCGATATCTATGGCATCAGCCTGTCGAAAAGCGTCGGCGACGTCAGCGTCGGCTTCGACCTCAACTACCGGGAAAACATGCCCCTGGCCAGCGTCGCCGGTACCGTCAGCCCGGCCGCGGCAGCTGCCGGCCGGCCAGGCTTCATTGGCGGCTTCGATGGCGAAGACGGCGTGGCCCGCGGCAACACCGTGCATGCGGTGCTCAACGGCCTGACCACATTTGGCGACACACCGCTGTGGGACAGTTCTTCATTGCTGGTCGAGCTCGGCTACAGCCGCTGGCTGAAGGTGACCGACAACAAGCAGCTGTTCAAGGGCGAGGACTGGTACCGCGGCACCGACAAGGTGACCAAGGACAACTACATCATTGGGGTCAACTTCAACCCGACCTGGTACCAGGTCTTCCCGGGCATCGATATGTACCTGCCGATGACCTACAACGTCGGCCTCAACGGCAATTCCGCCGTCCAGTTGGGGGGCAACGAAGATTCCGGCAGCTACTCGGTCGGCGTCGGCTTCGACGTGCACAACCAATATCGCTTCGACCTGAAATACGTGGACAACTTCGGTCCATTCGACACTTGCAGTTCGCCAGGCAGCGCTGGCAGCCAGGGAGACGGCGCTGCGCCGGGTGCCAACGGGCAGTACAACTGCACGCCCGGGCAAACCACCGCCTTTGGCGGTACACCGGCCCAGCTCAAGGATCGCGGCATGGTAACGGCCACCTTCAAGACAACTTTCTGATTCGCGATTGCTTAAAAGCAATCAGGAGAACGACACCATGAAATGCATGCACAATCTGTTAACCGCCTCCGTCGCGCTGGCCTTCGCCGGCCTGGTCCAGGCCGCCGTGCCCGCCGCCGACGCGAGCAAGCTGGGCAGCAACCTCACCGCCGTGGGCGCCGAAAAAGCCGGCAACGCCGACGGCTCCATTCCGGCCTATACCGGCGGCCTGACGACCGCGCCAGCAGGTTTCAAATCGGGCGATACCCTGCGTCCCGACCCTTACGCCAGCGAGAAGCCGCTGCTGGTGATCGATGGCAAGAATGTCGCGCAGTACAAGAACCAGCTGACGGCCGTCACGGTCGAACTGGCCACGCGTTTTCCGAGCTTCCGCGTCGAGGTCTATCCGACTCATCGCAGCGTGGCCCTGCCTAAGAGCGTACTGGACAACACCTTGAAGAACGCCACCGGCGCCAAGTCCCTGGAGGGTGGCAACGCCATCGAGAACGTCCTGCCGGGTGTGCCTTTCCCGATTCCGCAGTCAGGTGCCGAAGCCATGTGGAACCACCTGCTGCGCTATCAGGGGGTGGCGTATTCGACCAAGTATGATTCCTGGAACGTCGATGCCTCAGGCGCGCAAATCCTTGCCACCAGCGGCGAGATCGTCAACTCGTTTCCGATCTTCGAAGACCCGGGCAAGGTCATCGATGGCAAGGACACCTACTTCCAGACCCGTCTGTTCTACACAGGTCCCGCGCGCCGGGCGGGGGAGGCGATCATGCTCAAGGACGCCGCCAACCCGCTCGCCCAGGCGCGTCGTGCCTGGCAGTACCTGCCGGGGCAACGCCGGGTGAAGCTGGCGCCGACCCTGGCCTACGACACGCCAAACCCGGGCACGGCAGGCTCGGGCACTTATGACGACGTGTATGTCTTCAACGGTGCGCTGGATCGCTATGACTGGAAACTGGTGGGCAAGCAGGAAATGATCGTGCCGTACAACACCTACGCGCTGAGCTACATCAAGGACCCGAAAGCCTTGACCACACCCAACCACCTGGCGCCGCAATTCGTGCGTTGGGAGAAGCATCGTGTGTGGGTGGTGGAAGGCACGCTCAAGGCCGGTGCCCGTCACGTCTATGCCAAGCGTCGCTTCTATCTGGACGAGGACAGCTGGGTGGCTCTGGCCTCCGATCAATACGATGCGCGCGGCCAACTGTACCGTGGCTCTTTCAGCTTCCTCTCGCAAAGCTACGACGTGACCACCCCCAACACTACGCCACACGTGATCTATGACCTGGTGGGCGGGACCTACAACATCAACGGTTTGTCGGGCGCCTACGGCGGCATCAAGTACATCGCACCCCTCACCAAGGCGCAGTGGTCACCGGACGCACTGGCCGGTAACGGTATTCGCTAAGCGCGTTACACCAGCAGGCCGGCTGCACCCCGTGTGCAGCACGGCCCGGTTTTGCCAGGAGGACGCACTATGGGTTCATTGAACAAGCGCAGGTTGCAGGCGCTGGTGATGCTGTTGGCGCTGTGGCAGACGGGTGCCCAGGCGAGTGCCTACGTCGATGTGCTGGACCTGCCCGCCAGGCTCAGTGCCTTGGCGGTCCGCAGTCCCATGCTCGACGTTGCGAATGCGGGGCCGCGCCTGGTCGCCGTTGGTCAGCGCGGCCATATTCTTTATTCCGACGACGCCGGCAAGCAATGGTCGCAGGCCAGCGTTCCGGTCAGCAGCGACCTGAATGCCGTTTACTTTTCTTCCCGGGAACAAGGCTGGGCCGTGGGCAACGATGGCGTCATCCTGCACAGCAGTGACGCTGGCGTGACCTGGAAAAAGCAACTGGACGGTCGTGAGATCGGCGCATTGCTGGTCAAGCATTACTCGAAGCTGGCCGGTGCCGAGCCGGCCAACGAACAGTGGCCGCTGCTGGTCGCTGAAGGTCAGCGGCTGGAGGAAGAGGGCGCCGACAAACCCTTGCTCGACGTCTGGTTCGCCGACGACAAGCTCGGTTACGCGGTCGGCGTGTTCAACCTGATCCTGCGTACCGAGGATGGCGGCCAAAGCTGGACGCCTTTTCAGGATCGCACCGACAACCCGCAGAACTTCCATTTGAACGCGATCAACTCGACCGGCGATGCCTTGTACATCGCGGGAGAGCAGGGGTTGCTGCTCAAGTGGGATAGCTCGCAGCAGCGTTTCGCTGCGTTGCAAACGCCGTATCAAGGCAGCTTTTTCGGCGTGGTCGGCAAGCCTGGCGAAGTGGTGGTCTACGGCCTGCGCGGCAACGTATTTCGCAGCACCGACGGCGGGCTGAGCTGGTCCCCGTTGGAAAGCGGATTGCAAGTGAGCATCACCGCCGCCGCCGTCGATGCCCAAGGTCACTACCGATTTTTCACCCAGGCCGGTCACATGTTGCTGGCCAAGGACGACAGCGTCCGCTTGCAGTGGGTGGCGCAGCAATCCCCGTCCCCGGTGGCTGGCGCGACAGCGGTTGGCGAGGGTGCGCTGGTCGTGGTCGGCAGCCGTGGTGCCCGCACGCTTCTCGAAGAACAAGAGCCAGAACAATAGAGCGAGTACTCACACATGGCCCCTACCAAGCAAGACAACATGCCGGTCATCCGCGATCTGCGCGACTTCGATCGACGCTCCGGCAATCTGCTCGAACGGCTGGTGTTCAACCATCGCCCGCTGTTCATGCTGCTGATGGCGCTGGCCACCGTGGTCCTGGGCTACATGGCCGCGACCCGTCTGGAACTGCGCCCCAGCTTCGAAAAAATGATCCCGCAGAGCCAGCCGTACATCCAGAATTTCCTCGAGAACCGCGCTTCGCTGCGCGGCCTGGGCAACTCGGTGCGGGTGGTGGTGGAAAACACCCAGGGCGATATCTTCGACCCGAACTACCTGACGGTCCTCAAGCAGGTCAACGACGAGCTGTTTCTCACCGAAGGTGTTGATCGCGCCTGGATGAAATCGCTGTGGACGCCTGCGGTGCGCTGGACCGAAGTCACCGAGGAAGGCTTCCAGGGTGGCCCGGTGATGCCCGATACCTATGAGGGCAAACCCGAGCAGATCGAACAGCTGCGCCAGAACATCGGGCGTGCCGGCATCGTCGGCAGTCTGGTGGCCAGCGACTACAAGTCGAGCATGTTGGTCGTGCCGCTGCTGGACAAGGCCTCGGCCACCGGCCAGGGCATCAACTACCACGCCTTTTCGCAGATGCTCGAAGAGCGGCTGCGCGACAAGATCGAGTTCGCCGGGGACAGCGCGACGCGTAAGGCCGGTGCTGAGGGCAAGGGCCCGTACAAGGTCCGGGTCATCGGTTTCGCCAAGCTGATGGGCGACCTGATCGATGGCCTGATCCAGGTGATGATGTTCTTCGGCCTGGCAGTGTTCACTTCGTTGATCATTATCTACGCCTATACCCGTTGCGTGCGCAGTACCTTGCTGGTGGTCGGCTGCTCGCTGATCGCGGTGGTCTGGCAACTGGGCATCGTCGCCTGGCTGGGTTATGCCATCGACCCGTATTCGGTGCTGGTGCCATTCCTGATCTTCGCCATTGGCGTGTCCCACGCAGCGCAGAAAATGAACGGCATCATGCAGGACATTGCCCGTGGCACGCATAAGCTGATCGCCGCGCGCTATACGTTTCGCCGTCTGTTCATCGCTGGTGTCACCGCGTTGCTGGCCGATGCCGTGGGCTTCGCCGTGTTGATGCTGATCGATATCCCGGTGATCCAGGACCTGGCGATCACTGCCAGCATCGGTGTGGCGGTGCTGATTTTTACTTCCTTGCTACTGATGCCGGTGGCGCTGTCCTATATCGGCGTCGGGCGCAAGGCCGCGGAGCGGGCACTGAAGATCGACACCCGTGCCGCCGAACATCGTGGCTTCGGCAAGTTGTGGGACCTGCTCGACCGTTTCACCACGCGCAAGTGGGCCACCGGCACGGTGCTGGTCGCCGTGTTGCTGGGCATCGGCGGTTTCGTGGTCAGCCTGCAACTGAAAATCGGCGACCTCGACAGCGGGGCACCGGAACTGCGGGCCGACTCGCGCTACAACCGCGACAACGCCTACATCACCCAGCATTACGCGCTGTCGAGCGACCTGTTCGCGGTGATGATCAAGACTCCGGCGGAAGGCTGCCTGAACTACCAGACCCTGATCCTCGCCGACCGCCTGGCCTGGGAGCTGCAACAGTCTCCGGGCGTGCAGGCGACCGCTTCGCTGGTCAACGCGGTACGGCAGATCACCGCCGGTACCTTTGAGGGCAACCCCAAGCTCAACAGCATCCAGCGCAACCAGAACGTGCTGAACTACGCCGCGCAGCAGGCCTCGGTCAACGCCCCGGAGCTGTTCAATACCGACTGCTCGCTGATGCCGGTGATCGCCTTCCTAAAGGATCACAAGGCCGAGACCCTGGATGCGGTGGTGGCGATTGCCGACAAGTTCGCCAGGGAAAACAGCAGCGAGGATCGCCAGTTCCTGTTGGCGGCCGGCAACGCCGGGATCGAAGCCGCCACCAACATCGTGGTGCGCGAGGCCAATCGCACCATGCTGCTCTATGTTTATCTGGCGGTGACGCTGTTCTGCCTGATCACCTTCCGCAGTTGGCGCGCCACGCTGGTGGCGCTGCTGCCCTTGGTGCTGACCTCGATTCTTTGCGAAGCCTTGATGGTGGTCATGGGTATCGGCGTGAAGGTGGCGACCTTGCCGGTGATTGCCCTGGGTGTAGGGATCGGTGTGGACTACGCGTTGTACCTGCTCAGCGTTCAGCTGCAGTATCAACGCCAGGGCCTGTCGCTGTCCCAGGCCTATCGCCAGGCCGTGGCCTTCACTGGGCGGGTGGTCGGGCTGGTCGGTATAACCCTGGCGGCCGGCGTGGTGTGCTGGGTCTGGTCGCCGATCAAGTTCCAGGCCGACATGGGCATCCTGCTGACCTT
>NZ_JAXDEO010000055.1:0-44638 GCF_035064975.1 Pseudomonas sp. YuFO20 | reverse complement strand
TCAAAAGGTCGCAGCCTTCGGCAGCTCCTACACGGATCAATGTAGGAGCTGCCGGAGGCTGCGATCTTTTGATTGTAAAAAAGGCGAAGCCAGAAAGCTTCGCCTTTGCTGTAGCGCTTAGTGATGCTCGCGCGTCGCGCGGAATTTCACGTCCGGCCAGCGCTCTTCCATCAGGGCCAGGTTGACCCGGGTAGGCGCGAGGTAGGTCAGGTGACCGCCGCCGTCCAGTGCCAGGTTTTCCACGGCCTTGTTGGAGAATTCCTCAAGCTTCTTCTTGTCGCTGCATTCGATCCAGCGCGCGGAATAAACGGTGATTGGCTCGTAGGAGCACTCGACCTTGTATTCCTCCTTCAGGCGGCTGGCGACCACGTCGAACTGCAGCACACCGACGGCGCCGAGGATGATGTCGTTGCTGCGTTCCGGGAAGAACACCTGGGTCGCGCCTTCTTCGGCCAGCTGTTGCAGGCCCTGGCGCAGTTGCTTGGATTTCAGCGGGTCCTTCAGGCGTACGCGGCGGAACAGTTCCGGCGCGAAGTGCGGGATGCCGGTGAAACCCAGGACTTCGCCTTCGCTGAAGGTGTCGCCGATCTGGATGGTGCCGTGGTTGTGCAGGCCGATGATGTCCCCGGCAAACGCTTCTTCCAGTTGCTCACGCTCGGAGGAGAAGAAGGTCAGCGCATCGCCGATGCGCACGTCCTTGCCGGTGCGCACGTGGCGCATCTTCATGCCTTTTTCGTACTTGCCGGAGCAGATGCGCATGAAGGCGATACGGTCGCGGTGTTTCGGGTCCATGTTCGCCTGGATCTTGAAGATGAAGCCCGAGAACTTCTCTTCCACCGGTTCCACGGTGCGCTCGTTGGCAACCCGTGCCAGTGGGCGTGGCGCCCAGTCAACGACGGCGTCGAGTACGTGGTCGACACCGAAGTTGCCCAGTGCGGTACCGAAGAACACCGGGGTCAGCTGGCCATCGAGGAATTCCTGCTGGTTGAACTCGTGGCAGGCACCCTGCACCAGCTCCAGCTGCTCGATGAAACGCTCGTATTCGTCACCCAGGTGCGCGCGGGCTTCATCGGAATCGAGCTTCTCGATGATTTTGGTTTCGGTGCGCTCGTGGCCGTGACCGGCGGTGTAGACGATGATGTAGTCGTCGGCGAGGTGATACACGCCTTTGAAGTCACGGTAGCAGCCGATCGGCCAGGTGATCGGCGCGGCCTTGATCTTGAGGACCGCTTCGATTTCGTCGAGCAGTTCGATCGGGTCGCGGATGTCACGGTCGAGTTTGTTGATGAAGCTGACGATCGGCGTGTCGCGCAGACGGCAGACGTCCATCAGGGCGATGGTCCGTGGCTCAACGCCCTTACCGCCGTCGAGGACCATCAAGGCCGAGTCCACTGCCGTCAGGGTGCGGTAGGTATCTTCGGAGAAGTCTTCGTGGCCCGGGGTGTCGAGCAGGTTGATCATGTGCTCGCGATACGGGAACTGCATGACCGACGTAGTAATGGAAATACCCCGTTGTTTTTCCATTTCCATCCAGTCGGAGGTGGCATGGCGGTCGGATTTACGAGATTTCACCGTACCGGCTACCGCAATCGCCTTGCCCATCAGCAAGAGCTTCTCGGTGATGGTGGTCTTACCGGCATCGGGGTGGGAAATAATGGCGAAAGTGCGGCGTTTCGCGACTTCGGCGGCCTGTTTGGTCATGGGAAATCGCCTGGCAGGTGATTCAAAAAAGGGCGCAGATTATAGCCCAAGTTGAGTCAATAACCGAACCGTTGAGCACATCAGGGGTGGCCAAATGCTGCCGTAGATGGGAACCTTTTAAAGCACGGAGACGTCCACTCCCCCGTAACGACCACTCGTCGGGGGCCTGAAACACCCGCATTTCAGCCTGACGAGGCTGTGCTCATGGCTCGATAGCCGTGCGCTAGCCCTCTGTAGGAGCGAGCTTGCTCGCGAAAAACGTCCAGACAACGCGTACATTCAGGTACCCAGCGTTATCGTTGACGCCCATCGCGAGCAAGCTCGCTCCTACAGTGGAAAGCGCTCGGCATGAGCTGCATCTCGCGATCACTTTTTCGGCAGCCAGGAATGGCGTTGCCACACGGGAAAGTGTTCGCCGACTGAAAAAAAGGAGTCCGCCTGTGGCTATTCGCTATGGCAAAGGGCTGATAGGAGGCGCGCTGGTAATCGCCCTTCTGGCCCTGCTGATCCACTGGATCGGCATCAACACGATCGAACACTACCGCGACGATTTGTTGTTTTACCTGCAAGCTCATCTGATTCTCGTCCTCGCTTCCATGCTGGCCGCCCTCGTTGTGGGCATCCCCGCCGGCATCTTCCTCAGCCGCCCGAGCATGGTGGGCCGCGCCGAGCGCTTCATGCAGCTCTTCAACATCGGCAACACCGTGCCGCCTCTCGCCGTACTGGCCATCGCCCTGGGCATCCTCGGCATCGGCAGCGGCCCCGCGATCTTCGCCCTGTTCCTCGCTTCACTGTTGCCCATCGTGCGCAACACCTACGAAGGCCTGAAAAACGTCCAGGGTTCGCTCAAGGAAGCCGCCGTCGGCATCGGCATGACCCCGTCTCAAGTGCTGTGGCGGGTCGAACTGCCGAATGCCGTGCCGATCATCATCGGTGGCGTGCGCGTGGCCCTGGCGATCAACGTGGGTACCGCGCCACTGGCGTTCCTGATCGGCGCCAACAGCCTGGGCAGCCTGATCTTCCCCGGCATCGCCCTGAACAACCAGCCGCAACTGCTGCTGGGCGCGGCCTGCACCGCCCTGCTGGCGTTGCTGCTCGATGGCCTGGTGACAATCGCCAGCCGTCTCTGGCTCGAACGCGGTTTGCGCCCGTCTTAAGCCTCGGCAAAGGAATCATCATGAAGACTTCAAGCTTTTTACTGGGCTGCGTCCTGCTGTTCGCAGGATTTGCCCAAGCCGCGGAAAAACCGTTGATCCGCATCGGCGCCCGGGTGTTCACCGAACAGACGCTGCTGGCGGAGATCACCTCCCAGTACCTGCGCACCAAGGGTTATGACGTGCAGGTGACCGGCGGCCTGGGCAGCAATCTGGCCCGCAGCGCCCACGAAAGCGGACAGCTGGACATGCTCTGGGAATACACCGGCGTGTCGCTGGTGGCCTACAACCATGTGACGGAAAAACTCGACAGCGAACAGTCCTACGCCCGGGTGAAAGAACTCGACGGGAAAAAAGGCCTGGTCTGGCTGACCCCGTCGAAATTCAGCAACACCTATGCCCTCGCCCTGCCGAAAAACGTCGCGGATAAATACCCGCAGATCCACAGCATCAGCGATCTGAACAAGGTGCTGCGCGATGAAGCCAGGACCAACAATCTGGTGGCGCTGGACACCGAGTTCGTCAACCGTTCCGACGGTCTGGATGGCATGGTCAAGCTGTACGACATGAGCCTGACCCGCAAGAACATCCGCCAGATGGACGCCGGCCTGGTCTACACCGCCCTGCGCAACGGTCAAGTATTCGCCGGTCTGGTCTACACCACCGACGGTCGCTTGAACGCCTTCAAGCTCAAGCTGCTGGAAGACGACAAGCACTACTTCCCCGACTACACCGCCGCGCCCGTGGTGCGCCAGGCCTACCTCGATGCGCATCCGCAATTGGCCGAACAGCTCAAGCCGCTGGCTGAACTGTTCGACGACAACACCATGCGCGAGCTCAATGCACGGGTCGACGTGGATCACCAAAGTCCTTCGTCCGTTGCCGCAGATTTCCTGCGCCAGCATCCAATCAAATAAGGAGGAAAAGCCATGGAATTTCTCAACGCCTTTTCCCACCTCGACTGGGCACAGGTACTGCACCTGACCGGACAACACATCACCCTGGTGGGCATCGCCGTGACCCTGGCGATCGTGGTCGGTGTGCCGCTGGGCGTGTTGATGACGCGTTTCCCGACGCTCGCCGGCCCGCTCCAGGCCAGCGCCACGGTGCTGCTGACCGTGCCGTCGATTGCCCTGTTCGGCCTGCTGCTGCCGTTCTACTCCAAGTTCGGCCAAGGCCTGGGCCCGATGCCGGCCATCACCGCGGTATTCCTGTATTCGCTGCTGCCGATCATGCGTAACACCTACCTGGCCCTGACCAACGTCGAACCGGGCATCCGCGAAGCCGCGCGCGGCATCGGCATGACCTTCGGCCAACGCCTGCGCATGGTCGAACTGCCGATTGCCGTGCCGGTGATCCTCGCCGGTGTGCGCACCGCCGTGGTCATGAACATCGGCGTCATGACCATCGCCGCCACCATCGGCGCCGGTGGCCTCGGCGTACTCATCCTCGCTTCCATCAGCCGCAGCGACATGTCGATGCTGATCGTCGGCGCCGTGCTGGTCAGCCTCCTGGCCATCTTCGCCGACCTGCTTCTGCAATGGCTGCAACGCTCGCTGACTCCAAAAGGACTGCTCAAATGATCGAACTTCAAAACCTCAGCAAGACCTTCCAAAGCAACGGTAAAGACGTGAAAGCCGTGGACTCGGTGAGCCTGACCGTCAATGAAGGCGAGATTTGCGTGTTCCTCGGGCCATCGGGTTGCGGCAAGAGCACCACGCTGAAGATGATCAACCGCCTGATCAAACCGACCTCGGGCAAGATCCTGATCAATGGCGAAGACACCACCGGCCTCGACGAAGTGACCCTGCGCCGTAACATCGGTTATGTGATCCAGCAGATCGGCCTGTTCCCCAACATGACCATCGAAGAAAACATCGTCGTGGTGCCCAAGCTGCTTGGCTGGGACAAACAGAAATGCCACGACCGCGCCCGCGAGTTGATGAGCATGATCAAGCTGGAACCCAAGCAGTACCTGCATCGCTACCCGCGGGAACTGTCCGGTGGCCAGCAACAGCGGATCGGCGTGATTCGCGCACTGGCCGCCGATGCACCGCTGTTGCTGATGGACGAACCGTTCGGCGCGGTCGACCCGATCAACCGCGAGATGATCCAGAACGAGTTCTTCGAGATGCAGCGAGCGCTGAACAAGACCGTGATCATGGTCAGCCACGACATCGACGAAGCCATCAAGCTGGGCGACAAGATCGCGATCTTCCGCGCCGGCAAACTGCTGCAGATCGACCATCCGGACACCCTGTTGGCGCACCCGGCGGACGATTTCGTCAGCAATTTCGTCGGCCAGGACAGCACCCTCAAGCGTCTGTTGCTGGTGAAAGCCGAAGATGCGGCGGACAACGCGCCGTCGGTAAGCCCGGAAACGCCGGTGGCCGATGCGCTGGAATTGATGGACGAGCATGACCGTCGCTATGTGGTGGTCACCTGTGCCGAGAACAAGGCGCTGGGTTATGTGCGTCGTCGCGACCTGCACCGTCAGAGCGGCACTTGCGGGCAGTATCTGCGTGAGTTCAACGCCACGGCGGCGTATGACGAGCATTTGCGCATCCTGTTGTCGCGCATGTATGAGTTCAATCGCTCGTGGTTGCCGGTGATGGATGCCGAGCGGGTGTTTTTGGGTGAGGTGACTCAGGAGTCGATTGCCGAATACTTGAGCTCTGGCAAGTCCCGTGGGGGCAAGACCAGTATTGTTTCGCCAGCAGAAACTGCTGTCGCCTGATCTGACGCCTTCGTCGGAACGCCGCCCGGACCAAGCCCGCTCCCACATTTCGCCCGCACTCCGATGAGTGAACGCGGTTGAGTGTGGGAGCGGGCTTGCTCGCGAATGGCACACCACAAATCCCCCTGAAACACCTCAAATCTCCCTGCAACGGGAACATCACACCGTCACATAGGTCCTTTACACCAGTAGCTGTCGGGGACCGCACGACGGATGCGTGTAAAAACGCGACATTTTTTGTTGATCTCAAGCCCCTCACGCCCTAAAGTTCGCGCCGAACGTCCATGCTGGAAACGATCCATCCGGCTCAAGTACTGACGACGAGACAGCAAGGCCAAGGGAAAGCAGCGCTTCCCCATGGCCTTTTTGCTTTCGGCGACATGCCTTGGGAAGTAGGCGAACCAAAGTGGGGATACGGAGGACGTTCATTTGCACCCATTGATAATTTCAGTTTGCCAGTAGGAGTTCCCAGCATGTCGATCCAGGTCGAAGATTATTTCGCGCGCGAAACCTTTCAGAAAATGAAGGCGTTCGCCGACAAGCAAGAAACCCCGTTCGTGGTGATCGACACCGCGATGATCAGCCAGGCCTACGATGACCTGCGCGCCGGTTTCGAATTCGCCAAGGTCTACTACGCGGTCAAGGCCAACCCGGCCGTGGAAATCATCGACCTGCTCAAAGAGAAAGGCTCGAGCTTCGACATCGCCTCGATCTACGAGCTGGACAAAGTGCTGAGCCGCGGCGTCAGCGCCGACCAGATCAGCTACGGCAACACCATCAAGAAATCCAAGGACATCCGCTACTTCTACGAGAAGGGCGTGCGCCTGTATGCCACCGACTCCGAAGCCGACCTGCGCAACATCGCAAAGGCCGCACCGGGTTCGAAAGTCTACGTACGTATCCTGACCGAAGGCTCGACCACCGCCGACTGGCCTTTGTCGCGCAAATTCGGCTGCCAGACCGACATGGCCATGGACCTGCTGATCCTCGCCCGTGACCTGGGCCTGGTGCCGTACGGCATCTCCTTCCACGTTGGCTCGCAGCAGCGCGACATCAGCGTCTGGGACGCCGCGATCGCCAAGGTCAAGGTGATCTTCGAGCGCCTGAAGGAAGAAGACGGCATCGTCCTGAAGCTGATCAACATGGGCGGTGGCTTCCCGGCCAACTACATCACCCGCACCAACAGCCTGGAAACCTACGCCGAAGAAATCATTCGCTTCCTCAAGGAAGATTTCGGCGACGACCTGCCGGAAATCATCCTGGAGCCGGGCCGTTCGCTGATCGCCAACGCCGGAATCCTGGTCAGCGAAGTGGTGCTGGTCGCGCGTAAATCCCGTACCGCCGTCGAGCGTTGGGTGTACACGGACGTGGGCAAGTTCTCCGGCCTGATCGAAACCATGGACGAAGCCATCAAGTTCCCGATCTGGACCGAAAAGAAAGGCGAGATGGAAGAAGTCGTCATCGCCGGTCCTACCTGCGACAGCGCCGACATCATGTACGAGAACTACAAGTACGGCCTGCCGCTGAACCTGGCCATCGGTGATCGCCTGTACTGGCTGTCGACCGGTGCGTACACCACCAGCTACAGCGCCGTCGAGTTCAATGGCTTTCCGCCGCTGAAGTCGTTCTACGTGTAAGACTGCACGCAGAAATCAAAAAGCCCATGACGTGTCATGGGCTTTTTTGTGGGTGATTACAAAATATCGACCCACCACAACCCTGTAGGAGCCGGCTTGCTGGCGATCCAGGCACCGCGGTTAACCAGATATACCGCGTGACCGTTAATCGCCAGCAAGCCGGCTCCTACAGGACCGAGGCGAGTTCGGTGCAGCGGCGGCGGTAATCGTTCGCCAGCATCTGGATGCGCGGATCCGTGGCGCTCATCAGCGCCCCGCTCGCCACCCGCAGAAAATTCAGATTCCCGGTGATCAGCGCCTTACGTAGCCAAACCAGCGCTTGATCGACATTCCCTTCATCAGCCAACACCGCCGCAAAGCTGAACTGCCCGCGAAAATCCCCACCCTCGGCCGAACGCCGATACCAGTCACGGGCCGCCGCCGGGTCCGCAGGGCACACCTGCCCTTCTTCCAGATATCGCCCCAGCAGATTCATCGACTTCGCGTGGCCCAGCTCAGCCGCGCGGCGATAGAGGTTGAGCGCCTGCAGTTGATCCTCAACCACCCCACGCCCGGTCGCCAGCAGATTGGCGTAGTTGTACATCGCCCAATCCAGCCCGGCTTCTGCAGCCTGGCGATAGTGTACGGCGGCAACAGCGGCATCCGCCTCGCAGCCCCAACCATGCTCATGACAACGCCCGAGCATGTTGCGCGCCATCAGATGTCCACGCCGGGCGGCGATGTCAAACCAGCGCACGGCCAGCGGCTGATCCTGGGCGATCCCCTGCCCGTCCAGCAGAATCTGCCCGAGCAACGCCTGGGCATCGAGGAGGTTTTCGCGGGCAGCCATCAAAATGGCTTGGGCAGCACGGGCCGGGCTTTCATCAAGCATGGATTTGAGCGCATCGCCGTCGAAGACTTCCTCGCGACGCAATTGAAAACTCATACCTCGACCCAGCGACGCAACAGGTTGTGATAGGTACCGGTCAGGCGAATCAGCGAAGGGTGATCCGGCACGTCCTCGGTCAACTGCCGGATCGCCCCGTCCATCTCGAATAACAGGGCACGCTGGCTGTCTTCGCGCACCAGGCTCTGGGTCCAGAAGAACGAGGCGTAACGTGTACCTCGGGTAACCGCATTGACCTTGTGCAGGCTGGTGCCGGGGTACAGCACCATGTCCCCAGCCGGCAACTTCACGCGCTGGGTGCCGTAGGTGTCCTGGATTTCCAGTTCGCCGCCGTCGTAGTCCTCGGGTTCGCTGAAGAACAGCGTGGCAGAAAGGTCGGTGCGCACCCGTTCGATACTGCCCTTGGGCTGGCGCACGGCGTTGTCGATGTGGAAGTCGAAACTGCCGCCGGCCGTGTAACAGTTCAGCAACGGCGGAAACACCTTGTGCGGCAATGCCGCCGACATGAACTGCGGATTCTTCCACAGCCGCTCCAGCATGGCCGCGCCGATTTCCTTGGCCAGCGGATGACCTTCCGGCAGCTGCAGGTTGTGCTTGGCCTTGGCCGATTGATAGCCGGCGGTGATCTTGCCATCGGCCCAATCGGCCTGTTGCAGGGCCTCACGAATGCGCTGCACTTCTTCTTTTTCGAACAAGCCGGGAATGTGCAGCAGCATGGGGCAAGCACCTGAAAGCAAAAGGGTGCCAATGGTATTGATTCTTATTGCCTGTGTAAAACCCGCCAGACGAATGAAACAGCAAAAACCGTAAGGTTAAATTGTAAAGAATGTAAATTCAGTGCGAATAGTAATGTTTCGCAATTGATACGAATACGTGTTTACCCTATATTCCGCCGCCTCAAATCCTTGGGGAGGGGAATAAAAAATGTCACGTCAGCACCCACAACTACCGGTCAGTTCACCGCGTCTGCTCACTTGCGCCATTGGCGTGGCAATCACGGCCGGCTCTGCGGGCCACATGGCTTTCGCCGCTGAAAAAACCGACGAGAAAGCGCCGAGCAACACCATTTCGCTGGGCGCTACCGCGATCACCGGCGAAGCCCAGGACGAGACCTCCTACAACGTCGAGAAAGCCTCCTCGCCCAAGTACACCGCGCCGCTGGTAGACACTCCGCGCTCGATCACCGTCATCCCGCAGCAGGTCCTCAAGGACACCGGTGCCCTGAACATGCAGGACGCACTGCGTACCGTTCCAGGCATCACCTTCGGTGCTGGCGAAGGCGGCAACCCACAGGGCGACCGTCCTTTCATCCGTGGCTTCGATGCCCAGGGGGACACCTACCTGGACGGCGTGCGCGATACCGGTTCGCAGAGCCGCGAAATCTTCGCCGTTGAATCGATCGAAGTGAGCAAGGGCCCGAACTCGGCCATTGGCGGTCGCGGCGCTGCCGGCGGCAGCATCAACCTGGTGAGCAAGAAAGCGCACCTGGGCGACTCGTTCGACGGTGGTTTTACCTGGGGTTCGGACCAGACCCAGCGCTACACCATGGACGGCAACTACCAGTTCTCCGACACCGCTGCCGGTCGTCTGAACCTGATGAGCCACGAAAGCAACGTCGCCGGCCGTGAAAGCGTCGATTACGATCGCTGGGGCGTCGCACCATCGCTGGCCTTTGGCCTTGGCACCGACACCCGCGTCAACCTTGACTACTACCACCTGGAAAGCAACGACACGCCGGACTCGGGTATTCCCTACACCATCCCGGCCGGTGGCTCCGCTGCCCGTACCAAGTCCAATCCGGACAAGCCTTACGCCGGCGGCGACAGCAGCAACTTCTACGGCCTGACCGATCGTGACTTCCGCAAGGGCCGTACCGACACCGCGACCATCGCCGTCGAGCACGACCTGAACGACGCACTGACCGTCAAGAACACCCTGCGCCACGGTAGCAGCATGCAGGACTACATCCTGACCCAGCCGGACGACAGCAAGGGCAACGTCAACAACGGCACCGTCTGGCGTCGGGCCAACACCCGTGTCAGCAACACCGATACCACCACCAACCAGACCGACCTGTTCGGTGATGTCTACATCGCCGGCTTCAAGAACAGCTTCGCGACCGGTATCGAGTTGAGCCGCGAGGAAAGCAAGAAGTCCTCGTACACCGTCAACACCGACACCACGCCGGGGACACCCGCAGCCACCACCACTTGCAACCCGGCAATCATCGGCGCACCAAGTGGCTACAACTGCACCTCGCTGGCGAACCCGAACCCGAACGATCCATGGAACGGTTCGATCAGCCGCAACTACGCCGGCACCGACACCACGGGTAAAACCTACGCGCTTTACGTGTTCGACACCCTGACGTTGTCCGATCAGTGGTTGGTGAACATGGGCCTGCGCTACGACCATTTCGACACCGACTACAAGACCTATAATGCCGCCGGCACCACGACTTCCAAGGGCGATGACGTCAGCGAGTTCGTTACCGGTCAGTTCGGTGTGGTCTACAAACCCGCGGAAAACGGCAGTATCTATGCGTCCTACGCAACGTCCGCGACGCCTCCGGGCTCCACGCTTGGCGAAGGTCAGGACGGCAACCCGCTGGGCGGCACTCCGGATCGTAACGGCAACCTGCTGAGCAGCGACATGGAGCCGGAAACCACCAAGAACTACGAAATCGGTACCAAGTGGGATCTGCTGAACGATCGTCTGTCCTTGACCGCGGATATCTTCCGCACCGAGAAAGACAACGCCCGTGTGCAGGTCGATACCACCTCGTACGAAAACGCCGGCAAGACCCGCGTGCAAGGTGTCGAGCTGTCGGCCACCGGCAAGCTCACCGACAAATGGCAAGTCTTCGCCGGTTACGCCTACATGGACAGCGAGCAGGTTGACGGTGGTCCGCTGGGTGCGGCCAACGATGGCAACGAACTGCCTAACACGCCGAAAAACAGCGCCAGCCTGTGGACGACCTACCAGGTCACGCCGAAGCTGACCATCGGTGGCGGTGCGTTCTATGTCGACGACGTGTTCGGCAGCGTGGCCAACACCACCATGGTCAACGACTATGTGCGTTACGACGCGATGGCCGCCTACAAGCTGACCAAGAACATCGACCTGCAACTGAACGTGCAGAACCTGACCGACGTCACCTACTACGACAAGGCGTTCTCCACGCACTTCGCCAACCAGGCGGCGGGCCGGACTGCGTTGCTGAGTACCAACTTCCACTTCTGATAACTGAAACCTGTAGGCGCTGCCTTTTAAAAGATCGCAGCCTCGTTGCACTCGACAGCTCCTACAGGGCAATGCGTACTCACCTGCAGGAGCTGCCGCAGGCTGCGATCTTTTGATTTTGTTTTTCAAGATCAAAAGATCGCAGCCTTCGGCAGCTCACAGGGGGCCAGCCCCGTTCATCCAGGTGAACGGGGCTTTTGTGTGCAAAGGGAATGTTTCTCGACAACCCACGGCATAATGCGCGCCGTGATGATTACTTTTGAACGAACAAGGCGAGCGACGTGTTGAAGAAAACCCTGTTCCAGTTGCACTGGTTTTTTGGCATCACTGCCGGACTGGTCCTGGCCCTGATGGGCATCACCGGTGCGACGGTCTCGTTTCAGGATGAGATCCTGTCCGCGCTGAACCCTTCCGTGTTGCAAGTCCAGAAGCAAGTCGCTGGCGTGCTGCCACCCGCCGATCTGGTGGAAAAGATCGAAGCGACGACGGGCATGAAAGTCGCAATGCTCTCGGTGGGCATCGACAGCGACACTGCCGCCAAAGTGTTCTTCACTCCGCCAGCGGGCGAGCGGCGCGGCCCCATGCGTTACTTCGACCCCTACACCGGTGAACTGCTGGGCGACGCCACCGGCCAGGGCTTCTTCGGCCTGATGCTGCAACTGCACCGCTTCCTTGCCATGGGCGATACCGGTCGGCAGATCACCGGTGCCTGCACCCTGATCCTGGTGTTCTTCTGCCTGTCCGGCCTGTACCTGCGCTGGCCTCGCCAGTGGAAAAGCTGGCGCGCCTGGCTGACCCTCGACTGGAAGAAAAAAGGCCGCAGCTTCAACTGGGACCTGCACTCGATTGCCGGCACCTGGTGCCTGGTGTTTTACCTCCTGGCCGCGTTGACCGGGCTGTCCTGGTCCTACGAGTGGTACAACAAGGGCCTGACCCGATTGCTCTCCGATTCGCCACAGAACGAACGTGTGCGCGGCGGACGCGGCCCTGGGCCAAGCGGTCCGGCGCCGACGGCCGATTATTCGGCGATGTGGAGCAGCATCTACAGCGCCGCCGGTCCCGACCTTAGCTTCTACAACACGCGCATGCCCCCCGTGGCCGGGCAACCGGCGACCGTTTTCTACCTGTTGAAAAACTCGCCCCACGACCGTGCGCTGAACCAGATCAGCCTCGACCCGGTGACCGGCGCGATCAAACGCCATGACCGCTACAGCGACAAGAGCGTCAAAGCGCAACTGCTGACCAGCATCTATGCGCTGCACGTGGGCAGCTACTTCGGCATCGTCGGACGCATCATCCTGACCCTCACGGCCTTGAGCATGCCGCTGTTCTTCATCACCGGCTGGCTGCTGTACCTGGATCGCCGGCGCAAGAAACGCCAGATCAAGGACGCCCGCAAAGGCCTGGCCCAACCCGCCGTCGACACCCCGGCATGGCTGATCGGTTTCGCCAGCCAGAGTGGCTTTGCCGAGCAACTGGCCTGGCAGACCGCCGGCCAGTTGCAGGCTGCTGGCCTGCCAGTCAACGTGCAGCCGTTGGCCACTGTCAGCGAGCAGGATCTGCAGGGCTCAAGCAATGCGCTGTTCGTGGTCAGTACCTTTGGCGACGGCGAGGCCCCGGACAGCGCCCGCGGTTTCGAACGCAAGGTGCTGGGCCGTGCGTTGAGCCTCGAGAGCCTGAACTACGCCGTGCTTGGGCTCGGCGACCGGCAGTATCAGCACTTCTGCGGGTTCGCCCACCGCCTGCACAACTGGCTGGGCGAGCACGGCGGCAAGACCTTGTTCGCACCGGTGGAAGTCGACAGTGGCGACCCCTATGCCTTGCGTCACTGGCAGCAGCAACTCGGCCAGCTGACCGGCCAGGCGCCGATCGACACCTGGCAGGCCCCGCGTTACGACAACTGGACCCTGACCCGTCGCGAGCTGCTCAACCCGGACAGCAGCGGTGCCCCGGTGTACCTGCTTGGCCTGGCCGCCCCCACCACCAGCAGTTGGCTGGCTGGTGACCTGGTGGAAGTGCTGCCACGCAATTGCCCTTGGGCCATCGAACACTTCCTCGACGGCCTGGGGATCGACGGCCGCGCCACGATTGAACTCGATGGCTTGGCGCAAACCCTGGAGCAGGCCCTCGCCGGTCGCCAACTGCCCGAGAACCGTACGCACCTAGTCGGCTTGCATGCCCAGGCGCTGGTGGATGCGCTGGTGCCGTTGGCGATGCGCGAATACTCCATCGCCTCGATTGCCGCCGATGGTGTCCTGGAGCTGATCGTGCGCCAGGAGCTGCATCCCGATGGCAGCCTTGGCGTCGGTTCCGGCTGGCTGACCGAACACGCCCCCGTGGGCGGCAGCATCAGCCTGCGGGTGCGGCGCAACAGCGGCTTTCACCTGCCCAATGAACCGGTGCCGATGATCCTGCTGGGCAACGGCACCGGCCTCGCCGGCTTGCGCAGCCTGCTCAAGGCGCGCATTGCCGATGGCCAACAGCGTCACTGGCTGTTGTTCGGCGAGCGCAATCGTGAGCACGACTACCTGTGTCGCGATGAACTGCAAGAGTGGTTGATTGCCGGCGATCTCGAGCGCCTGGACCTGGCGTTTTCCCGGGACCAGGCCGAGAAGATCTACGTGCAGGATCGCCTGCGCGAATCGGCCAATGAGCTGAAGAAATGGCTGGCGGACGGTGCGGTGATCTACATCTGCGGCAGCCTGCAGGGCATGGCCTCAGGCGTCGATCAAGTGCTCAACGATGTACTCGGCGCTGCCGAGGTCGAGCGCCTGATCGAACAGGGCCGCTACCGCCGCGACGTCTACTGACCCGCACGCCCTTGTAGGAGCTGCCGCAGGCTGCGATCTTTTGATTTTTTTTCAACATCAAAAGATCGCAGCCTGCGGCAGCTCATACAGGAGGATGGGATTGGTGTTGTTACAGAGGTTGCAACTTCTGCTCGAACACCCCCACCCCCTCCAGATCCCGCAACACCACACTCAACTCCCCGCTCTGCCCGTCGATGTTCACCTCGCCAAAAAACTGGAATCCGCCAAACGGCGACATGTTGTGCACCGGTGGCGCTTTCTCGAACACCACTTCAGGACCGAAGGTTCTGTCCAGCGTGTCCGGGCCGAAGCTCCCCGCATTCAGCGGCCCCGCGACAAACTCCCAGAACGGTTCGAAGTCCTGGAACGCGGCACGGTCAGGGTGATAGTGATGCGCCGCGCAATAGTGCACCTCCGCCGTCAGCCAGACAAAATTGCGCACCTGCTGCGCCCGCAGAAAACCCAGCAGCTCGGCGATTTCCAGCTCCCGCCCCTGAGCCGGTCCGGGGTCACCGTTGGCCACCGCTTCCCAGCGCGTCACGCCGGGGCTGACCTTGCCATCCGGTGCGCCGAGGCCAATCGACATGTCAGCGGCGATGACTTTCCATTGGGCCTTGGACGCTTTCAACGAAGCCTTCAGCCAGTCCAGTTGTTCGCGCCCAAGAAACGGCTTGGCATCGCCAAGGTTGGCGTCATTGGCCCCGCGATAACTGCGCATGTCGAGCACGAACACATCGAGCAACGGGCCGTAACTCAGTTGACGATAAATCCGTTTGCCGCCCTCGGCGGACTGCCAGCGCATCGGTGCATATTCAAGCCAGGCCTGACGTCCACGACTGACCAGGCTGTGGATATCTTTGTTGGCGTAGCGTACACCCAGCGCTGTGCCCGGAGACCAGTTGTTCACCACTTCGTGGTCATCCCATTGCCAGATCTGCGGGACTTCGGCGTTGAAGCGGCGGATGTTTTCGTCCATCAGGTTGTAGCGGTAGTTGCCACGGAAATCGTCGAGGCTTTTGGCGACCCTGCTCTTCGCCTCGCTGGTAATGTTGCGCCACACCCGGCCGCCCTCGGTGAGGAGCTGCGCCGGTATCGGGCCGTCGGCATAGATGGTGTCGCCGCTGTGGATAAAAAAGTCCGGCAGGCGCAGGCGCATCGCTTCGTAGATGCGCATGCCGCCGATGTCTGGATTGATACCGTAGCCCTGGCCAGCAGTGTCGCCGCTCCAGACGAAACGAATGTCGCGCCGGGTCTGGGGCACGCTGCGCAGGTGGCCGAACCACGGCTCGCTGGCGACGCCGCTCTGGGCGTCTTCGAATTGCACGCGATAGAAAATCGCCTGGCCGGCGGGCAGGCCGGTGAGATCGACCCGCGCCGTGAAGTCGCTGCGGGCGTCTGTCAGCGCCGAGACGAAGCGCCGGGGGTTGGGAAAAAGACTGCGGGTGTCCCACTCCACCACCATGCGTGCGGGGCGATCGCAGCGGCTCCAGACGATCGCTTTATCGCCCTGCAAGTCGCCGGACTGCACGCCATCGGTGAGTTGCGGACGATCCTTGACCGAAGCGATCACCGCCGGTGCCAGGCTCGGCATCAACAAACCGGCACCGAGCGCCTGGATGACACGCCGCCGACCGGAGTCGAATTCGCTCATGGTGTTCTCCCGGAAAAAAGATCGCAGCCTTCGGCAGCTCACAGGGGAAAGCATTCCAATGTAGGAGCTGCCGAAGGCTGCGATCTTTTGATCTATGCCTTGACGGGCTCCAACGCCAACTCCACCACCTCCGGCCGCTTGACCAGCGCATACACCACCGCCGTCAACAAACTCCCGGCAACAATCGCCAGCAGATACAGCAGCGCATGGTTGATCGCATTCGGAATCGCCAACACGAACAACCCGCCATGGGGCGCCATCAACTTGCAGCCGAAATACATCGACAACGCACCGGTCAGCGCACCGCCGGCAATGCTCGCCGGGATCACCCGCAGCGGGTCCTTCGCGGCAAACGGAATTGCGCCTTCGGAGATGAAGCACAGCCCCAGCACCAGCGCCGCCTTACCCGCCTCGCGTTCAGTCTGGGCGAACTTGCGCCGGGCGATGAAAGTGGCGATGCCCAGGCCGATCGGCGGCACCATGCCGGCGGCCATTGTCGCCGCCATCGGTGCATAACTCGACGACGCCAGCAACCCGACCGAAAACGCATAGGCAGCCTTGTTGATCGGCCCGCCGAGGTCGACGCACATCATGCCGCCCAGCAACACGCCGAGCAGAATCGCGTTGGTGGTGCCCATGCTGTCGAGGAAGTGCGTAAGCCCGGCGAGCATGCCCGCCACCGGTTTGCCGACCACGTAGATCATCACCAGGCCGGTGAACAGGCTCGCCAGCAACGGGATGATCAGGATCGGTTTCAGTGCCTCAAGACTCTGCGGCAACCGTGCATAACGATTGATCGCCTGCGCCGCGTAACCGGCGATAAAACCGGCGATGATCCCGCCGATGAACCCGGCGCCCAGGGTACTCGCCAGCAACCCGCCAATCATCCCCGGCGCCAGGCCCGGACGGTCGGCAATCGAGTAGGCGATATAACCCGCCAACAACGGCACCATCAGCTTGAACGCAGTCTCGCCGCCGATCTGCATCAGCGCCGCCGCCAGCGTCCCCTCTTCCTTGAACGCGGTAATGCCGAACACGAACGACAAGGCGATCATCAGGCCGCCCGCCACCACCATCGGCAACATGAACGACACGCCGGTCAACAGGTGTTTGTAGACCCCGGTCTTCTCTTGCTTGGCCGGCCCCTTGGCACCGGTCGAAGCGGTTTCCTGCCTGCCTTCGGCCAGCGCTTTATTCAGCGTTGCCTCAGCCTGCTTGAGAGCAATGCCGGTGCCGCAACGGTAAATCTTCTTGCCGGCAAAACGCTCGGTGGCGACTTCGATGTCCGCCGCCAGCAGTACCACATCGGCGTCGGCAATCGCGTCGCTGCTCAGCGGGTTGCGTGCGCCGACCGAGCCCTGGGTTTCCACCTGCAAGTCATAGCCCAGGCGCTTGGCCGCTTGCTGCAAGGCTTCGGCCGCCATGAAGGTGTGGGCGACACCGGTCGGACAGGCCGTCACGGCAACCAGTCGCGGCGCGTTCTTGACCACGGCCACCGGCTCGACCACGGTTTGAGGTGCGACATACACCTGAGCCTCTTCAGCGCCACGACGCAGCACCGCTTCGACATCTTGCAGCGCCTGGGCCGGGGTGCTCTGGAACAAGCGCTTGCCGACGAAGCGCGACATATCCACAGGCGCGCTGGTCACCAGCAACACCCATTCGGCCGCGTCGATCGTGGCCGCCGACAATTGCCGTTCGGGGTGCGCCGCATCGCTGATCTCGACACTGGTGCTCCAGCCCTGACGCTGGGCCGCCGCATCGAGCAAGCGGGCACACAGCACACTGGTGACCATGCCGTTCGGGCAGGCAGTAACAATGGCTAACTTCATGACCAACCCTCTTATTGTTCTGTCAGGGGGCGCACGCGCACACCCTGTTCGAGCTGCGCCAGTTGCGCCGCATCGCTGATACCGAAACCGATCTGGGTGACCGCCATCGCGGCGATCGCCGTGGCGGTGCGCAACGTCTGCTCCGGCGTGTCGGCGCTGACCAGGCCATGCAGCATGCCGGCCAGCAGCGAATCACCCGCTCCGACCGTGCTGGCGACACTGACTTTGGGGGGCGTGGCGTGCAACGCCGATCCGACACTGAACCAGTTCACGCCTTCAGCGCCGTGGGAGATCACCACATGTTCAATGCCTTGGCCGTGCAGACGGCTGGCGGCTTGCGCCTGGGCCATCACCGACACCACCTCGCCACCGAGCACTTCAGCCAGCTCCTCGGCATTGGGCTTGATCAACCATGGACCGGCCTTGAGCGCGGCACGCAAGGCCGGCCCACTGGTGTCGAGGGCCACCTTCAGGCCCAGGCCTTTCAAGCGCACGATCAACGCCTGCAACCACTGCGGGCTGATGCCCTGGGGCAGGCTGCCGGCCACCACGACCGCGTCATGCCCCGGTGCAATCCGCTCGAGTCGCTCGAGCAAGGCCTGCTGCGCCTCAGCACTGACCAGCGGGCCCGGACCATTGAGGTCAGTGATGCGCCCATCGCTTTCCGCCAGTTTGATATTGCTGCGAGTCTCACCGGGAACCCGGATAAAGGCATCGACAAAACCGCGTTTGGCGAACAGGGTTTCAAACGCCTGCGGATTGTCTTCGCCGAGGAAGCCGCTGACCGTCAGTTGATGCCCCAGGTCTGCCAGCACTTGCGCCACGTTCACCCCTTTACCGGCGGCGTGGGTGTGCATGGCGTCGCTGCGGTTGACCTGACCGGCCTCCAGGCGCGATAACTCGACCGTAAGGTCCAGCGCAGGGTTCAGGGTCAGGGTCAGAATCTTGGCCATTACAGGGCCTCCACTAATTCACGTACTTCATTGGCGCTGCCCACGAGCAGGGCTTGTTGGGCCAGCGTGCGGGCCTGGGCGAGACTGAGCTCGCGAATCCGCGCCTTGACCTCGGCAATGCTGCGCCCGCCGACACTGAGCTCATCCACACCCAGGCCGACCAGCACCGGCACCGCCAGCGGATCGGCCGCCAGCTCGCCGCACACGCCCACCCACTTGCCATGGGCATGGGCCGCGCGCACGGTGATGTCGATCAGTTGCAGCACCGCCGGATGCAAGCCATCCGCCTGGGCCGACAAGGAGGGATGGCCACGGTCGATGGCCAGGGTGTATTGCGTCAGGTCATTGGTGCCGACGCTGAAAAAATCGACTTCCCTGGCCAGCACCGGCGCCAGCAAGGCGGCCGATGGCACTTCGATCATGATCCCCAATTGCAGGTCCGCCACCGGGATTTCCAGGCGCAGGCGCTCGGTCATGTCTCGCGCCTGGCGCCACTCGTCGACGCTGCCGACCATCGGGAACATGATCCGCAGCGGGCGGTTGTCGGCGGCGCGCAGCAAGGCGCGCAACTGCGCTTCCATGATCTGCGGCCGTTGCAGGGTCAAGCGAATACCGCGCACGCCGAGGAACGGATTTTCTTCCTTGGCGATCGGCCAATACGGCAGCGGTTTATCGCCGCCCACATCCAGAGTGCGCACCACCAGCGGCCGACCGGCCAGGCCATCGAGCACGCGGCGGTATTCGGCTTCCTGGGTCGCCTCGTCGGGCGCTTGCGGGTGGGCCATGAAAATAAGCTCGGTGCGCAGCAGACCGATGCCTTCGGCGCCCTGCTCCACCGCGCTGGTGACGCCGGCGCTTTCGCCGATGTTGGCGAACACTTCGACGGCGTGACCGTCGGTGGTCAACGCCGGTTGATGGCGTTGCTCGGCGGCGGCTTTCAGGCGTTGTTCGCGGGTGTCGCGCTCTACGGTGGCGCGTTGCAACGTGGCGGCATCAGCGTCTACATGCAGGCGACCGCGCTGGCCATCGAGCAACAACGGCGTACCCGGCGCCAGCAGCAACACCGCGGCACCGGCGCCGACCAGCGCTGGAATCCCCAGGGCCCGTGCCACAATCGCGCTGTGGGCGGTGGCGCCACCCCGGGCGGTGAGAATGCCGGCGACCCGGGTCGGATCAAGCCGCGCCACGTCGGACGGACCGACTTCGTCCATCACCAGAATGTACGGTTGTTCAGGTTCACTCAGGGTTTCGACACCACTGAGTTGCGCCAGCACCCGTCGACCGATATCACGCAGGTCGGCGGCGCGCTCGGCGAGCAGGGCGTCCTGCAAGGATTCCTGTTGCCGGGCGGCGGCTTCGATCACCGACATCCACGCCGCTTCCGCGCTTTCGCCCTGCTTGAGACGGGTGTCGACTTCATCGGTCAATTCCGGATCGTCGAGCATTTCCTGGTGGGTGATGAAAATCTCGCGAATCGCCTTGGCCTTGCTGCGCTCGATCAAGCCGCCGATGTCCTGACGCACGTGCGCCAATGCTTGCTTGAGACGCTCACGCTCGATGCCGGCGGATTCTCCGCGCAGCGGGTAATCGATGGTTTGCAGCACCTGGATATGCGCCGGGCCGATGGCGATTCCCGGGGCGGCCGCGATGGCCTGCACGAGACTGCCGGACGCCGGGGCGAGCAGCACCTGGGCCACCTCGACAATCTCTTCACGCGGCTGACTCATCGGTGGCAGCGGCTCGACTTCTTCACCAAGGCCTTCTTCGATGGCGGCCAACAAGGCGGGCAAGGCGTCGGCAGCAATGCCTGGCTCGGCGATGATTTCCAGCACCTGGCCACGACGGGCGCCGAGGCTGAGCAGTTTGCTCAGGCTCTTGACCGACACCGCGCTGTCCTGGCCATCGACGATGCGGACACGAATCTCACCCTCAAAACTCTTCGCCAGTTGCGCGAGGATTTTCGCCGGACGGGCATGCAGGCCGTGGGCGTTGGCCAGCGTTATGCGCGCGCTCGGCCAATCGGCTGGCAGCTCACCACCCAGCACTTCCAGCACGGCGCGGCAACTGGTGGCGCGGCCTAACTCATGGCCGCGACCTTCTATCAGCAACGCACACAGCCGTTCGAGCAACGCTTGATGGGCCTCGCCAAGACTGGCCAGACAAAATAAACCGTTCAGCGGTTGGCCGAGGTAACGCAGCGGTTTGTCCGGGGTGACGAACGCCAGGCCCGGGCGCTTGACCGTTTGCTCACTGTGCAGCCACCACAGGCCATCGCCCAGCGGCAGCGCTTCAACCTGCTGCAACACGGCGGAGAAACCGTTGCTGACGCAGTCGGCCTGGCGCAGCAAACGCGCGCCGCGCCAGACCAACTCCTCGAAATCTTCGGCGGCAACGCCCAGGCCGATCATCTGCGCATCCAGCGCCAGCTCCTGCGGCGCCCCTTGCAGCAATTTCAGCAGGGCCTCGGCGGAACCGGCGCGGCGCAAGGCCTGGCCCAGATCAGTTTCTCCGAGGGCACGGGTCAGCAGTTGCAACAGGCGCAGGTGTTCGTCTGACTTGGCGGCAATACCAATCGCCAGGTAGACAATCTGTCCGTCGCCCCAGTCCACGCCGTCGGGGAATTGCATCAGGCGTACGCCTGTGGAAAACACCTGATCGCGGGTTTCGGGCGTACCGTGGGGGATGGCAATACCTTGTCCGAGAAAGGTCGAGCCCTGGGCTTCGCGTGCCTGCAAGCCGGCGAGGTAGCCCTCGTCAACCAGGCCATCGGCAACCAGGTGCCGGGCCAGCAGTTGCAGCGCGGCGGACTTATCCACAGCCGACTGGCCCATGGATATCTGCTCTATGGTGAGCTCGAGCATGCTTTCTCCTGTTGGCACCCTTGGGGCGCCAGGTATTGTTTTTGAATGATTCAGCTTAGGCCTTTGTCTTTAAACAATCTTTGGTGGTTTCGCGGCAGAACCGGCCAAAGCAGCCATTAATGTAGAAAATACGCTTGCTGAATCGTTTAATCTAGAGTGATTGGCACGTTACTCGATAATGTTGCATCGTTGAAGCCCAACTTGTCGGATGCGTTGTGACAAAGGTCGCCTGCCTGAATCGGGTAGGATTGGTGAAAATGTCGAGGCTAGCTCGAGAAAACAAGGAATAGCGGGTTGAAACTCAGTGATATAGCCCAGCTGGCCGGTGTGTCTGTCACCACCGCCAGCTACGTCATCAATGGCAAGGCCGAACAGCAACGCATCAGCAGCGCTACCGTCGAGCGCGTGCGCGCGGTGGTCGAAGAACATGGCTTCACGCCTAATCCCCAGGCGGCCGGCCTGCGCAGTCGCCACACCCGAACCTTGGGCTTCATTCTGCCGGACCTGGAAAACCCCAGTTACGCGCGGATCGCCAAGCTCCTGGAACAAGGTGCCCGGGCGCGTGGCTATCAGCTGTTGATCGCCAGCTCCGACGATGCACCCGACAGTGAACGGCAACTGCTGCAATTGTTCCGCGCCCGTCGCTGTGATGCCCTGATCGTCGCCAGTTGCCTGCCGCCGGGCGACGACAGCTATCGCCTGCTGCAAGCCAAAGGCATTCCGATCATCGCCATCGACCGGGTCATGGAGCCCGAGTATTTCTGCTCGGTGATCAGCGACGACCGCGAGGCCAGCCTGCACCTGACCCAGAGCCTGCTTGATCCGCTGCCCAAACAGATCGCCTTGATCGGTGCCCGCCCCGAGTTGAGCATCAGCCAGGAACGGGCCGCCGGCTTCAAGGAGGCCTTGATCGGGTACGACGGCGAGGTCCTGATCGAACACGGTGATTCGTTCAGCCGTGAATGCGGCAAACAGTTGATGGAAGAATTGCTCCAGCGCGTAGGGCATTTGCCAGAAGCCCTGGTGACCACGTCCTATGTCCTGCTGCAGGGCGTGTTCGATGCATTGCACGACTTCCCGCTGAAAACCCGCCCGCTGCGCCTCGGCACATTTGGTGACACCCAGTTGCTGGATTTCCTGCCGCTGCCGGTGAATGCCATGGCGCAGCAACACCAATTGATTGCCGACAAGGCACTCGCGCTCGCCCTGGCGGCCATCGAGCAATCCGATTACCAACCCGGTGTGCAGGCCATCGCGCGGACGTTCAAACAACGTATTCGCCAGGACTGAGCCATGGACCTGATCGACACCCACACTCACCTGGACTTCCCCGACTTCGACGCGGATCGTCAGGCGCTGATGGCCGAAAGCCGCGCACTCGGGGTGCGGCAGATGGTGGTGCTGGGGGTTTATCAGGGCAATTGGCAGCGTGTCTGGGACCTGGTGCAAAACGATCCGGACCTGCATGCGGCCTTGGGTTTGCACCCGGTGTATCTGGAGGATCATCTTCCTGAGCACCTTACCGAGCTGGGCGACTGGCTGACGCGATTGGCTGGCCATCGCCAGCTGTGTGCTGTGGGCGAGATCGGCCTGGACTACTTCATCGAAACCCTGGATCGCGAACGTCAGCAAGCGCTGTTCGACGCGCAACTGCAACTGGCGGTGGATTTCCACCTGCCCGCGCTGATTCATGTGCGCCGCAGTCATGCGGCCGTGATTGCCACGCTCAAACGCTTCAAGTTGAAACGCGCCGGGATCATTCATGCCTTCGCCGGCAGCCAGGAAGAAGCCCGCGAATACATCAAGCTCGGTTTCAAGCTCGGTCTCGGAGGCGCGGCGACCTGGCCCCAGGCACTGCGCATGCACCGGGTGCTCGCGCGGTTGCCGCTGGAATCGGTGGTGCTGGAAACCGACTCGCCGGACATGGCACCGGCGATGTTCCCCGGCCAGCGCAACAGCCCGGCGCACTTGCCGGCGATCTGCACGGCGCTGGCGCAAATCATGTCGCTCGCCCCCGAACAACTGGCCGCCGCCAGCACCGCCAATGCCCGTGAACTGTTCAACTGGTGATCAGTCGACGTGGGCCTTGGCGGCCTCGAGAATCAGCGTCATGTGCTGACGCTGACGGGCAAATCGAAGGGCAACGAAGTAGACGAAAATCGCGCCCAGCGAAAAATTCAGCTGTTCCACGACGCTGAATATACCGATCCATTCCAGTACCAGCACCACCAGCAATGTGGTGCAAATCGTGACCAACAGGCTTGCCTTCAACATGGCTATCGAGTCCAGGGACTTGAAGCGCCTGATCTGTTTCGGGTCGCACAGTTGCAGGGTTTTCTGGCAGTGCGAACAGGTGAATGCTTCGTTGATTGCAATGGCATTGAGTTGCCAGGGTTTAAGCAACAGCGTGCGCTGGCAATGTGCACAGCGACCCTGGATTCCAAGTGTTGCAACAGCCATAACCGTGCCTCCTCCAAGCGGTCAGTGAAGTGGATACTCCTTCATTGAAGCCGAAAAACCAGAGCCCGGAGGAAAACAGGAGGTTTCCTCCAGGCATTGGGAAGAGGTACTACAGAGCTTTCAGACCCGGAACGCGCTGATCAGCTGTTTGAGCTCCACCACCTGCGCCGAAAGCGCTCGACTGGCATCCTCGGTCTGGTGCGCACCTTCGGCCGTGCGTTCTCCGGCACGGTTGATCTCGACGATGTTCTGGTCAATGTCATGGGCGACTGCGGTCTGCTGTTCCACAGCCGCGGCGATCTGCTGGTTCTGGTCGACGATCATGCCGACCGCCCCAAGGATATTTTCCAGGGCCTGCTGGACCTTTTCCGACTGCCCCACCGTGCCGCTGGCCATCTCATGGCTGACGCCCATCGCCTTGACCGCGGCCCCGACACCGCCGTGCAGCTTGGCGATCATCTGTTCGATCTCTTCGGTCGATTGCTGGGTGCGCTTGGCCAGCGTGCGGACTTCATCCGCCACCACCGCAAACCCGCGACCCTGCTCACCCGCCCTGGCAGCCTCGATGGCGGCATTGAGCGCCAGCAGGTTGGTCTGTTCGGCGATGCTCTTTATCACCTCCAGCACACGGCTGATGGACTGACTGTCGCTGGCCAACTGGTTGATCACCTGCACCGATTGGTCGATTTCGCTGGCCAGTGCCGCGATGCTGCCCTGCTGCGACTGCACCAGCCCACGACCGCTCACCGTTTCGTCGTTGACACTGTGGGCGCTGCTGACAGCGGCGGCCGCGCTGCGCGCCACCTCCAGGGAAGTGGCCGACATCTGGTTCATCGCCGTGGCGACCTGCTCGATCTGCGAGCGCTGCCCGGCCACGGCCTGGTTGCTTTGCGCCGAGACACTCTCGACTTGCCCGGCCTGGCGCTCGACTTCGCCGACGGTCTGCCCGACACGCTCGATCAAGTCATGGATCTTTTTCACGGTACCGTTGAACACCTCGCCCAACTCACCCAGTTCATCACGGCTGTGGGCATTGAAGGTGACCGTCATGTCGCCAGCCGCCACCTTGTCCATGACCGCGCCAAGGCGCTTGAGGGTGGTGCGGGTGGAGGCGTAGAAGGCGCCGTAAAGATAAAAGATCAGTACGAACACCACCGACAGCGCAACGGCCTGCAGGATCATGTGCGTGCGGTTCTGGTCCAGGCGCTGTTGCAACTGGGTACCGAGAAATTTCAAGGTGGCTTCATTGAGCTGGTAGGTCTGGCCCATCAGCGTCGAGACCTGATCGTAAAAGGCCAGCCACGGTGCATCGAGCGTGTCGGCCATCACCACTTGCTCTTCGAACAGTTCACTGGCCTTTTTCAACGAGGCCTTGCTGCTGTCAGCCGGGGTAGCCAGGGCTTCACGCGCGGCATTGCTGGAGCCCGTGGCGTCCTGCAGCTTCAGGCCATACTCGGCCTGGAGCTTTTCGATTTGCGCGAGCAATTCATCGAAACGCGTACTCGACGACGAATTGAGAAACCCCTGGCCCAGCGAAGCGGAGCCCAATGCACGGCCTTCGCCGAGCATCTGGGTGATGCGCGGGGTGATGTTGGTGACGAGTTCGCTCAGCTGGCGCATGTCACTCTGGCTGTCGTGACTCAGGCCGGCCTGGCTGGCGATAATCTGGCCGAAGACCTGGGCATTGCCGACCAGTTTGCCGATCAGTGCACTTTTGCTTTGCAGGGATTTTTCCGTCTGCTGGGCCTTGAACGCGCTGATCATTTCATCGCGTTTGCCATCGAACAATGCGATCTGCTCGGGGTCGGTGGCCATCGCCGTCAACCCCTGCAAGCGTGCCAGAACGCCTTGTTCCAGCGTATTGATCTGCGCCTCGAGATTCGCCGCCTTGCCGGATTGGCCCAGGGCGACGTTGATCTGCACAAGATTGTTCAGGGTCTCCAGATCACGCCGCAGTGCGAGGCTACTGCCCAACAGGTCCAGGCTCTGCAGTTCGACCCGGGTGCCCTGGAATTCGCGATAGGAGTCACGCACCAGGTAGAAGTTGGTGACCAGCATTGGCACCAGGAACAGTACGCTGATCAGGCTGAACTTCATGCCAAAACTCAGGCGGTTCATCAGCGCGACGGCGGGATAGAGCAAGCTCTTCACTGGAAGTCTCCCTTGGATTTCTTATTTTTATGGGTGGGCGCAGCGAGAGAGCAGATAGCCACTATTCGGCGCTATCTCTGTATAGCGTAAATCAGGGGGATGTTTTGTAACTTAAGGTTAACGGTGCGCACAAATTCTTGCTGGCGCAGGCAGGGAACCGTGTACCAGGTTCTGCGCTGTGGGCAACCCGGTTAACTCTGTAGGAGCGAGCTTGCTCGCGAAAAACCTGAGAACACCGCAGGGTGTCAGGCTCCACGCGTCATCGTTGACCTCCATCGCTGGCAAACCAGCTCCTACAGTGGGTCGGGTGCATCCGCGAGCATGCGGCGACTCGGTAAGCCGGCTCCTACGGCAACACCGTCCACAACGCAAACCCCGCATACCAGAGCACTGCCGCCCGCAGCAGCAACTCCCAGATACGGTCAAGATTGTGGATGCCCTCAGGCCCGACCACCGGGGCGGGGATTTCTCCGGCCACCAGTCCGACCCTTTCGATCAGTTGGGCGGCGCTGATGTTCCAGTTCAGCAGTTCGTGCAACATCACCCGACTCACCGCGACAAAATTGCCAACCAGGGCAAGGCTCGCAGCCAACAAACGCACCGGCACCCAGTCGAATGCATGGCGCAGTTGCGCGGCGCGCTCGACCACGGCGGGGTTTTGCCCGTGTTCTTCGGCCAGGGCCAGCAATCGATAGCTCAGCGCGGCGACCGGCCCCAGCAGGAAGTACCAGAAAATGATCGCGAAAAAGCTCTGGTAGGCCTCCCACAGCAAATGCCCTTCGACCCGCTCCAGCAGTTGCTCGGCATTGTCGGCGCAGATGTCCAGGTCACGCTTGGCCACATGGGCCGCCGCTTGCAGGTCTTCGCGACGCCAGGCATCGCGGAAGGGACCGAGACCGGCCAGCAGATCACCGCGACCCAGGCTGTAGATCACCACCAGCAAATGCACCGGCAGCGCCAACAGGCCGTAGGCGACTGGGTCGAGCACCACCAGCAGCAAGCCCAGCAACGCCACCGGAAACAACACCAGCACCGCCAGGACCAGCCACGGACGGTTCACCAGGCGCGGGCCGAGTTCAAGCTTGTGCAGCTCGCGAATCCAGCCAGCGTCGCGTTGAACCCGATGGCGCAGGGCCGAAAATTTCTCGATCCACACCGCCAACAGCAACACCAGAAAACTCATTATCCTTCCTCTTGTGCCAGGGCTGCCCGATAGCGTGCCCAGTCGAACGCGGGCCCCGGATCAGTCTTGCGCCCGGGGGCGATGTCGCTGTGCCCGCAGATACGTTGCGTGGTGATTGCCGGAAACGCCGACTGCAGCTGGCGCGTCAGGGTCGTCAACGCTCGGTATTGCGCATCGTCGAATGGCAGATCATCCGTGCCTTCGAGTTCGATGCCTACGGAAAAATCGTTACAGGTTTCCCGCCCCTCGAAACTCGAAACACCCGCATGCCAGGCACGCTCAAGGCAAGAGACAAACTGAGTGACGGTCCCGTCACGCTCGATCAGGAAGTGCGCAGACACCCGCAAATCGGCAATCCCTGCAAAGTAGGGATGCTCCGTGACATCCAGACGATTCTGGAAAAACTCCTGCACCTTGCCAGTCTTGAACTGCGCTGGCGGCAGGCTGATGTTATGAATCACCAGCAGGGAAATTTCGCCCTCGGGGCGCGCATTGAAGTTGGGCGAGGGGCATAAATGCACACCCTTGCACCAACCGCTCGCGGGGTCCAGCTGCATACAGGTTCCTTCACGACGACTGTGTTGGCACCCAGTATGCCGCGATAGCCCACCGGGGGCGATCACTAGACGCGATTGAGGCGCTGCAGTTTTGCGATCACCGACGCCAGGGCGCGTTCAAACAATGCGCTATCCTCGAGCACGCGAGCAGTGTCGGCGGGACTTTCCCCAGCCGTAGGCAGAGTGAATGGCTCCAACACCTCGACCATCGCCGTCGCACCTGCTGAATGCCCTGGATGCTCGAACAATTGAACGTGCAAGCGTTCCAGCTCGCTGAAAAACTTGCTCGTGGCAAACGGATCGAACGCCGAACTGCTCAGTCCCTCGCGCAATGACTTGAGCAACCCCGGGACCAGCGTCAACAAATGCTCTCGTGCATCGGGCAGGTCATGACGCTGGACGCTCCAGATCAATTGCACCATGGTCTGCACATCAGCCTGCCACGGCAGCGACAGATGGCCATGCTTGAGGCAGGTCATCAGCAAAACGTTGCTCCAGGCGTCTTGCACGAACCCCAGCACACTTTGTGGCAATTTCTTGCCCAGCAGCGCCTGATTCAAAGCCTGCTCGACTCGCTGGCGGGCCAAAGCGGTTCTGCCGAGACTTTCCTCGGCATCACGAATCCGCTGCTCAAGCAATTCCCTGCGACGGCGTTCGTCACGGGCGAACGCAAGGAACTCATTCAGCAGTTCAGAAAATATCGCCGGGTCGTCGACAAACTCGTCCAAAAAACGCTGCACCACTTGCTCGATGCGCCGGTACAGACTGTCGCGCTCATGATCACCGGCCTCGGCCCCAGGAGAATTGGCAATGCTCGCGCGCACCTGCAACAACAGGTCCTGCAGCGCCGCCAGTACCGCGGGCACGATCTCATCAGCCTGCGGATCTGCTGGCGTGGCAACCGTACCGGCGCTGGCGTTATCCGTTGTGGAGATGGTCGGGGCGGGCGTGAGGCCAGGCAGAACACCGGTGGCGACCAGCAGTTGGTTGGCCTGGGCGTAAAGCTGGCCGGCGCCACTGAGCACATAGCGATCAAACAGCTTGAGGATAATCAGCTTGACCTTGATGTCCACGCCCAGGTGGCGTCCGGCCCCAAGGAAGCACTGGCAGAGCATCGTCGGCCCCAGGGGATTGTTCTGCTCGATCAGCGTCCTGCCCAGCAACGTGCTGAGGCGGGCGGTGAGTTGGTCAAGGGCAAATCCGTCGCGATAGAGCACCTGATTGACCATCGCATCCAAAGCCTGGTTACGCTCCAGCCCGTCATCCGGCAGCGCCCCACGGGTATCGGCAGACAATGACCGAGGCAGGGCCCTGTAAGCGAGGTCGCAGTGACCGAGGCTGATGAACGCCTCGAAGAATTGCTCGAAAAACAACCGCTCGATGCTTTTGCGCTTCAAGCGCAAATCGCGCATCGCCTCAAACAACAGGTTCTGCTCGACGTCATCGAGTGCCCGGTCAGCCATTTCGAAGAGGCTATCGTCGGCATTATCGAACAGCGCCTGCAAGCCCTGCCTGAGCTGTTGAGTAGCCTTGTCGCGAACCTGCAGGACGATGACAGGCAGGCGGGCGAGTGGCGGGTGCGTCGTCTGGTCGGTAGCGACCCTGCGCAAAGGCACCACATTCCCGTCGTTGTGCATCCAGCCTCCTGAAATCTGCAGCCGTCAAAGTCGTGACGTCAAATCCAAGGCGAATTATCGGATAAAGGTAGCCCTAACGCCACCCCGACGCTCGCTGCGCATGAAAAGAACAGTCTCACGGATGTCGATCAGGCACGGAATCGACCGGGAACAATGCGGATGCCTTGGGTTGCCCGGTAGCATGGCCCTATAATCGGACCACTTTGTTTGTGGAGTTGCTTATGCCGAATCTACGTCTCGCCGATTTGAACGCCGAAATCGAAGCCAACGTGCGCCGCGCGCTGCTCGAAGACATCGGCAGCGGCGACATCACCGCGCAGCTGATCCCGGCCGAACGCCTGGCCAAAGCCACCATCATCACCCGCGACGCCGCCGTCATCTGTGGCACTGCCTGGGTCGATACCGTGTTCCGGCAGCTGGACCCACGGGTGGCGGTGCATTGGCAGGTCGCCGATGGCGAGCGCGTAAAGCCCAACCAGGTGTTGTTCCACCTCGAAGGGCCGGCGCGCTCGCTGCTGACGGGCGAACGTAGCGCGCTGAACTTCCTGCAAATGCTCTCTGGTGTCGCCACTCGCGCGCAGCAACTGGCAGACTTCGTTGCCGAAACCCGGGTGAAACTGCTCGACACCCGCAAGACCTTGCCGGGGCTGCGCCTGGCGCAAAAGTACGCGGTCACCTGCGGCGGTTGCCACAACCACCGCATCGGCCTGTATGACGCCTTCCTGATCAAGGAAAACCACATCGCCGCCAGCGGAGGCATCCCCCAGGCCATCGCCGCCGCGCACAAGATTGCACCGGGCAAGCCGGTAGAGATCGAAGTGGAAAGCCTGGATGAACTCAAGGAAGCCCTGGCGGCCGGGGCCGACATCATCATGCTCGACGAACTGAGCCTGGATGACATGCGCGAAGCCGTGCGCCTGAACGATGGCAAGGCAAAGCTGGAGGCCAGCGGCGGGATCAACGAAAGCACATTGCTGCCGATTGCCGAAACCGGGGTGGATTACATTTCGATTGGGGCGATGACCAAGGATGTGAAGGCTGTGGATCTGTCGATGCGACTGAGCCTCTGAGGAGCTGCGAGCCACAAGCGGCAAGTTACAAGCTTAAAGCGGTCCCGCTTTGACTTGTAGCTTGCGGCTTGGAGCTAGTAGCTCTCGTCAAACGACGAGATTGTTCATCTCGCAGTACTCATCCCACTCGACACCCAACACTTCAGCCGCTTCCTTATGCAGTTTCAGGCGCTCGGCCTCGTACTCTTCGGGGGTTGATGTGTATTTGAGCGTCAGTTCCCACGGCTGCAAGCCCTGGGCTTCGGCTTCATCCTCGAACGCCCACTGGATCTGGTCTTTCTGATCGTCGGCGGGCAGGTCCTTGATCTCGTCCATCAATTCTGGCGCATCCAACACGTATTTCTTCAGTGCTTCTACGTGCCTTGCTTCCTGGGACATCTCTTTAACGGTCATGGCGTTCTCTTAGATCGGGGGAATGGAAGATGGATCTGGATCATCAAGGATCTCTCTGACGCAAAAAAACCGCTTGAAACCCGGTTTTTCTGGCCTTCAGAACCATTCGGGATCATCTGAAAACAACGTGTCGCTGGTGCCCGAGACAGGAATCGAACCTGCGACCTTCGCGTTACGAGTGCGCTGCTCTACCGGCTGAGCTACACGGGCAGTGGGCTAAACCTAGCACTGACCATGGAGTCAGGCAACTTCGAACACGTTTAAAATCAAAAGATCGCAGCCTGCGGCAGCTCCTGCATAAGCTGCGATCTGCGCACAGCAAAACGCCCCGAACCAGTCGGGGCGTTTTGTTGTTCAGCGGTCAGACGCGGGAGTAATTAAACGCCCGAAGCCTTCGCTGCTGCTACGTCCTTGATGGACAGCTTGATACGGCCGCGGTTGTCCACGTCCAGTACCAGTACTTCCACTTCCTGACCTTCTTTCAGGATGTCGGTCACTTTCTCAACGCGAGCATCGCTCAGCATGGAGATGTGAACCAGACCGTCCTTGCCAGGCAGGATGTTGACGAATGCGCCGAAGTCGACGATGCGCTCAACCTTACCGACGTAGATCTTGCCGATTTCGGCTTCAGCGGTGATACCCAGGACGCGCTGACGAGCAGCTTCTGCAGCTTCCTTGGTTTCGCCGAAGATCTTGATCGAGCCGTCGTCTTCGATGTCGATCGAAGCCTTGGTCTCTTCACAGATCGCACGAATGGTCGCGCCGCCTTTACCGATGACGTCACGGATCTTGTCGGTGTCGATTTTCATCGCGATCATGGTCGGAGCGTTGGCCGACAGTTCGGTACGCGACTGGCCAATGATCTGGTTCATCTGGCCGAGGATGTTCAGGCGCGCTTCCAGGGCTTGGCCCAGAGCGATCTCCATGATCTCTTCGGTGATGCCCTTGATCTTGATGTCCATCTGCAGCGCGGTGACGCCTTTGGCGGTACCGGCTACCTTGAAGTCCATGTCGCCCAGGTGG
Source organism: Pseudomonas sp. YuFO20 (assembly GCF_035064975.1). NCBI lineage: Bacteria > Pseudomonadati > Pseudomonadota > Gammaproteobacteria > Pseudomonadales > Pseudomonadaceae > Pseudomonas > Pseudomonas sp. YuFO20. The sequence goes on along the minus strand of NZ_JAXDEO010000055.1, from coordinate 12,699 downwards.
TCTTCGTCACCCAGGATGTCGGTCAGGACGGCGAATTTCTCACCTTCTTTAACCAGGCCCATGGCGATACCGGCAACCGGCGCCTTCATCGGCACACCAGCGTCCATCAGGGCCAGGGAAGCGCCGCAAACGGAAGCCATCGAGCTCGAGCCGTTGGATTCGGTGATTTCCGACACTACACGGATGGTGTACGGGAACACGTCAGCGGCAGGCAGCATGGCCGAAACCGAACGACGGGCCAGACGGCCGTGACCGATTTCGCGACGACCAGCGCCACCCATGCGACCACACTCGCCCACCGAGAACGGAGGGAAGTTGTAGTGCAGCATGAACGGGTCTTTTTTCTCGCCTTCCAGGGTGTCCAGCAGTTGTGCGTCACGGGCGGTGCCCAGGGTCGCGACTACCAGGGCCTGGGTTTCGCCACGGGTGAACAGAGCCGAACCGTGGGTCTTTGGCAGAACGCCGACTTCGATGTTCAACGGACGTACAGTCTTGGTGTCGCGACCGTCGATACGTGGCTTGCCGTTTACGATGTTTTCGCGAACGGTGCGGTATTCGATCTCGCCGAAAGCCGCTTTGACTTCGCTGGAGGAAGGCTGGCCTTCTTCGCCGGACAGCTTGGCAACGACCTGGTCCTTCAACTCGCCCAGGCGAGCGTAACGGTCGGCCTTGACGGTGATGGTGTAGGCCTGGGAGATCGCTTCGCCGAACTCGGCACGGATAGCGCCCAGCAGTTCGGTGGCTTCTGGCGCAGGAGCCCAGGTCCAGGTTGGCTTGGCAGCTTCAGCGGCCAATTCTTTAACAGCGTTGATCACAACCTGGAATTCGTCGTGAGCAAACAGTACCGCGCCCAGCATCTGGTCTTCGGTCAGCTCTTTGGCTTCCGATTCAACCATCAGCACGGCGTCCGAAGTACCGGCAACGACCATGTCCAGGCTAGAAGCAGCCTGCTGTTCGTAAGTCGGGTTCAGCAGGTAGCCGGTGCTTTCGTGGAAAGCAACGCGGGCTGCGCCGATCGGGCCATCGAAAGGAATGCCGGAGATGGCCAGGGCAGCCGAGGTACCGATCATCGCAGCGATGTCCGGATCGGTCTTCTTGCTGGTGGACACGACGGTGCAGACGACCTGCACTTCGTTCATGAAGCCTTCAGGGAACAGCGGACGGATCGGACGGTCGATCAGTCGGGAAGTCAGGGTTTCTTTCTCGGAAGGACGGCCTTCGCGCTTGAAGAAACCGCCAGGGATCTTACCGGCAGCGTAAGTCTTTTCCTGGTAATGAACAGACAGAGGGAAGAAGCCCTTGCCTGGATCGGCTTGCTTGGCACCAACGACGGTCACCAATACGCTGACGTCGTCGTCAACGGTGACCAATACTGCGCCGGAGGCCTGACGGGCGATACGGCCGGTCTCGAGGGTGACGGTCGACTGACCGAACTGGAACTTTTTGATTACCGGGTTCACGGTGTCCTACCTTCTTTTGTGGCTCTTGGGGAAACTGGGTTCTTGCGAAATTCTTGGGCAACGCCGGGAATCGGCCCGACCGGTTGTCCTGGGTGTCACACAGGCAAAACGGATATCCAGATAAAACTTGAGGCTGGGAGCCTGCCACGCGCCGGCGGAAAACCGCTGACGCACGACAGACAACCAACCTCTAGCGCAATCGCTTATTAGCGACGCAGACCCAGGCGACCGATCAGAGCGCTGTAACGGCTCACGTCTTTGCCTTTCAGGTAGTCCAGCAGCTTACGACGCTGGTTAACCATGCGGATCAGACCACGACGGGAGTGGTGGTCTTTACCGTTAGCCTTGAAGTGACCTTGCAGTTTGTTGATGTTGGCGGTCAGCAGTGCAACTTGCACTTCTGGCGAACCAGTGTCACCAACAGCTTGCTGGTAGTCAGCTACGATTTGAGCTTTTTCTTGAACGTCGAGAGCCATGTGGCAATCCTTTTATCAGGAAACTGTTTCAAAAACAGTTTCAACAGGCCAGGGACAAATCCCTGTATCTAAAAATGAGTAGTGACCGTGCCTGCTAACAGCCACACTCGTTCGGTCATTCTGACCGAATCAGTCGACGCGGCGCGATGCGCCCGTCTTCGCTCACTTCACCGATACCGATGAAGCGACCATTGTGATCCTGTACCCGTACCATGCCGAACTTCGGGGCATCCGGGGCGCGTACCGGCTGGCCGTTGAGCCAGTAGAACGCACTCGCTTCCGAGAACTGCAACAGTGGCCAATCCAGAAGGCCGCTGTCCGATGGCATCAGGAAGCGGTCGACCGCCTCGTTGCCGCCTTCGGCATGTACCGCTTCCAGCTCTTCGAGGGTAACGGTCTGCGCCAGGGTGAAAGGCCCGGCCTGGGTACGTCGCAGTTCTGCAACGTAAGCGCCACAACCGAGTTGCTCACCGATATCCTCCACCAGGGTGCGGATATAGGTGCCTTTGGTGCAATCCACCGCAAGCCGCGCAGTATCCCCTTCGAAGGCCAGCAATTCCAAGCGCGTAATAGTAACAGAACGCGCTTCGCGCTCCACTACTTCACCTGCACGGGCCAGCTTGTACAGGGGCTGCCCGTCACGCTTGAGGGCCGAGTACATCGGCGGTATCTGACTGATTTGCCCACGAAATTGCGGCAGTACGGCTTCGATATCGGCCTGACCAACGGTCACCGGGCGCTCCTGCAAAACCTCACCCTCGGCATCGGCCGTGGTGGTGGTCTTGCCCAGCTGCGCCAGGGTTTCGTAACCCTTGTCGGAATCGAGCAGGTACTGCGAGAACTTGGTGGCCTCACCGAAGCACAGCGGCAACACGCCAGTGGCCAGCGGATCGAGACTGCCGGTGTGCCCGGCCTTCTCGGCGTTGAGCAACCAGCGGACCTTCTGCAAGGCCGCGTTGGAGGTGAACCCCAGCGGTTTATCGAGCAGGATGATGCCACTGACGTTACGACGGATACGTTTGACCTGAGCCACCGATTACTCCTTGGTGTCTTCGGCTTGTGCCGCAACCGAGTGCTGGTTGTCTTCGGCTACTGCACGCTCGATCAAGGCCGACAGATGAGCACCGCGCACGACGCTTTCATCGTAGTGGAAGTGCAACTGCGGAACGCTGCGCAGCTTCATCTCGCGAGCCAGCTGCATGCGCAGGAAACCGGCGGCGGAGTTGAGCACCTTGATGCTTTGCGCGATGTCTTCGTGGCTGTCCTGGCCCATTACGGTGATGAAGATCTTCGCGTGACCGACGTCACGGCTGACTTCCACAGCGGTAATGGTGACCAGGCCGACGCGCGGGTCTTTGACTTCACGACGGATCAGTTGTGCCAGCTCGCGCTGCATCTGATCGCCGATACGTTGGGTACGGCTGTATTCTTTTGCCATGTCTTGTTACCTGTTACTGCCCCACGGTGAAACCCGTGTGGTCTGAAAGCGGCAAACGCCCGGCCTGACAAAAGCCAGACCGGGCGTTGCGTTTAGAGTCCGGGCGATGCGCCGCGCAATTGCATGCGGCTGGCCATCACGGCTCTTGAAGTGCGCGAGTTAGAGGCTGCGAGCAACCTGAACCTTCTCGAAGACTTCGATCTTGTCACCGACCTTGACGTCGTTGTAGCTCTTCACGCCGATACCGCATTCCATGCCGGCACGTACTTCCGACGCGTCATCCTTGAAGCGGCGCAGGGATTCCAGCTCGCCTTCGAAGATAACGATGTCTTCACGCAGTACACGGATTGGACGGTTACGGTGAACGACACCTTCGATCACCATGCAACCGGCGATCGCGCCAAACTTCGGCGAACGGAACACGTCACGCACTTCGGCGATACCCAGGATGTTCTCGCGAACATCGCTGCCGAGCATGCCGGTCAGGGCTTTCTTGACGTCTTCGATGATGTCGTAGATCACGTTGTAGTAACGCATATCCAGACCTTCCTGCTCGACGATCTTGCGCGCGCCAGCATCGGCACGCACGTTGAAGCCGAACAGTACAGCGTTGGAGGCCAGTGCCAGGTTGGCGTCGGATTCGGTGATACCACCGACACCGCCACCGACCACGCGCACTTGCACTTCGTCGTTACCCAGGCCGTTCAAGGCGCCGTTCAACGCTTCCAACGAACCACGGACGTCGGATTTGAGGACGATGTTGAGCGTCTTCTTCTCTTCCTGGCCCATGTTCTCGAAGATGTTTTCCAGCTTGCCGGCGTGAGCACGGGCCAGCTTGACTTCGCGGAACTTGCCTTGACGGAACAGAGCCACTTCACGGGCTTTCTTCTCGTCGGCAACCACGCTCATCTCGTCGCCAGCGTCCGGGGTACCGTCCAGGCCGAGGATCTCGACAGGGATGGCCGGACCGGCTTCCTTGATTGGCTTGCCGTTCTCGTCGAGCATGGCACGTACACGGCCGTAGTTCGAACCGACCAGAACCATGTCGCCTTGACGCAGGGTACCGTCTTGAACCAGCACGGTAGCCACCGGGCCACGGCCCTTGTCCAGGCGGGACTCAACCACGACACCACGGCCAGGAGCCGATGGGGTAGCGGTCAGTTCCAGGACTTCGGCCTGCAACAGAACGGCTTCGAGCAGTTCGTCGACGCCAGTACCCATCTTCGCCGAAACCGGTACGAATGGAGTGTCACCACCCCACTCTTCCGAGGTCACGCCGTGTACCGACAGTTCGCTACGGATGCGATCGAGGTCAGCACCTGGCTTGTCGATCTTGTTCACCGCGACAACCAGCGGAACGCCAGCAGCCTTGGCGTGCTGAACAGCTTCGATGGTCTGCGGCATCACGCCGTCGTCCGCTGCAACCACCAGGATCACGATGTCGGTCGCCTTGGCACCACGGGCACGCATGGCGGTAAACGCGGCGTGACCAGGGGTGTCGAGGAACGTCACCATGCCACGGTCGGTTTCAACGTGGTAGGCACCGATGTGCTGGGTGATACCACCGGCTTCGCCAGCAGCTACCTTGGCACGACGGATGTAGTCGAGCAGGGAAGTCTTACCGTGGTCAACGTGGCCCATTACGGTCACGACTGGTGCACGGGAAACAGCCTCGCCTTCAAACTTCAGGGACTCGGCCAGGGAATCTTCCAGGGCGGTGTCGCTGACCAGGGTCACTTTGTGGCCCAGCTCTTCGGCAACCAGCTGGGCAGTTTCCTGGTCCAGTACCTGGTTGATGGTCGCTGGGGTACCCAGTTTGAACATGAACTTGATGATTTCAGCAGCCTTCACCGACATCTGCTGGGCGAGATCGCCAACAGTGATGGTTTCGCCGATCTTCACTTCGCGCACGACAGGGCCGGTTGGGCTCTGGAAACCGTGGGCGTTGCGTTTCTTCAGCTTGGCCTTGCCGCGACCACCACGACGGAAGCCATCGCTTTCTTCGTCGGTAGTACGTGGGGCAACACGTGGCGCTGGCGCCTTTTCCTTGACCGAAGCACGATGCGGAGCGTTTTTGCGCTCGCCATCGCCACTACCGCGACGATTGCTGTCGTCGGCACGTGGTTTGTCCGGACGACGCTGTTCGTCACGCTTGCGGGCATCGGCTGCAGGTGCCGGAGCGGCTGCCACGACCGGTGCGCTTTCGCGCACAGGCTCGGCCACCGCAGCGGGCGCTGCAACGGGTTGGGCTGGAGCGGTCGGCGCAGCAGCAGGCTGGCGACGCGCTTCTTCTTCGGCGCGGCGCTTGGCTTCTTCTTCAGCCTTCTGACGTGCAGCATTTTCTACTGCGCGACGTTCATCCAGTTCACGCTTGCGCTCGGCTTCGATTTCTTCCGGGCTGCGCTGTACGAAGACTTTCTTCTTGCGTACTTCAACGCTGATGCTTTTGCTGCCAGCAACACGCAGGGTGCTGGTGGTTTTACGCTGCAGCGTAATCTTGCGTGGTTCTTCCACTTTCGCCTTGTGGCTGCTTTTCAAGTGAGTCAGCAACGATTGCTTCTCACTGTCAGTCACACTTTCTTCGGCGGCGGTGTGCGGCAGACCTGCCTCACGCATCTGCTGCAACAGGCGCTCTACCGGTGTTTTGACCTCATCGGCCAGTTGTTTCACCGTGACTTGCGTCATGCACTTCTCTCCTCAGGCCGCGCCTAATTACTCGAACCAGTGGGCTCGGGCGGCCATGATCAACTTGCCGGCACGATCATCGTCAATGCCGTCGATGTCGAGCAGGTCGTCAATAGACTGCTCGGCCAGGTCTTCGCGGGTAATTACGCCGCGCACCGCCAGTTCCATCGCCAAATCCTTGTCCATACCCTCAAGCGAGAGCAGGTCTTCGGCCGGATGGGCGTCTGCCAGCTTTTCCTCAGTAGCGATGGCTTTGGTCAACAAACGATCCTTGGCACGAGCGCGAAGCTCGTTGACGATTTCTTCGTCAAAGCCGTCGATGTTGAGCATTTCTTCCAACGGTACGTAGGCAATCTCTTCCAGGCTGGTGAAGCCTTCATCGACCAGCACCTGTGCCAGCTCTTCGTCGACTTCCAGCTCGTCGATGAAGTTGCGCAGGATGTCGCCGGTTTCTGCTTGCTGTTTAGCCTGGATGTCCGATTCGGTCATCACGTTCAGGGTCCAGCCAGTCAACTGGCTGGCCAGACGCACGTTCTGACCACCACGACCGATGGCCTGAGCCAGATTGTCTGCGCCAACGGCGATGTCCATTGCATGGGCATCTTCGTCAACGATAATTGCCGCAACCTCGGCCGGGGACATGGCGTTGATCACGAACTGAGCCGGGTTATCGTCCCACAGGACGATGTCCACACGCTCACCGCCCAACTCGCCCGACACTGCCTGGACGCGCGAACCGCGCATACCGATGCAAGCGCCCTGCGGGTCGATGCGTTTGTCCTTGGAGCGCACGGCGATCTTGGCGCGCGAACCCGGATCACGGGACGCAGCCATTACTTCGATCAGGCCTTCGGCAATTTCCGGCACTTCGATGCGGAACAACTCGATCAGCATTTCCGGCGCGGTACGCGACAGGATCAACTGTGGGCCGCGGTTCTCGGTGCGGATTTCCTTGAGCAGCGCACGCAAGCGCACGCCAACCCGGAAAGTTTCGCGAGAAATGATGTCTTCACGGGCCAGCAACGCTTCAGCGTTGTTACCCAGGTCGACGATCACGTTGTCGCGGGTGACTTTTTTCACGGTGCCGGAGATGATTTCACCCAGGCGCTCGCGGTAAGCGTCAACAACCTGGGCGCGCTCGGCTTCGCGAACCTTCTGCACGATGACTTGCTTGGCAGTCTGTGCAGCGATGCGGCCGAACTCGATCGATTCGATCTTCTCTTCTACAACGTCACCGACCTTGGCGCCAGGGTGCGTTTCAGCAACCTTGCTCGGCCAGGTTTCGATGGCCGGATCGTCCAGGTTTTCTTCTTCGACGACCGTCCAGCGACGGAAGGTTTCGTAAGCACCGGTGTGGCGGTTGATTTCCACACGCAGATCAACTTCGTCTTCAAAACGCTTTTTGGTAGCCGTGGCCAGAGCCAGCTCCAGCGCTTCAAAAATTACGCTTGCCGGTACACCCTTTTCATTGGATACCGACTCAACAACCAGCAGTACTTCTTTGCTCATCGTACGCCTCGCCTTTCGCAAGCCATTGGATCCGCGGGATCCGCAGTATCTGGCACGCCTCAGTCAAAACTGGGAATAATGTTGGCCTTGTCGATCATATCGATCGGCAACAGGAACTCATGGTCATCTACCTGCACCACGACGTCCTGCTCTTCTACACCGCGCAGAAGGCCCTGAAAGTTGCGTCGTCCTTCAAAAGGCGAGCGCAGCTTGATCTTCACTTGTTCACCGGCAAATTTTGCAAACTGCTCAAGAGTGAACAGCGGGCGTTCCATGCCTGGCGAGGAAACTTCGAGGGTGTATTCAACGGAGATCGGATCTTCAACATCCAGTACACCGCTGATCTGACGGCTGACGATGGCACAATCGTCCACCAGCACACCGCCCTCTTTATCGATATAAACGCGCAACATCGAGTGACGACCCTGAGCCGAAAACTCGATACCCCAGCATTCATAGCCTAGGGCCACGACCACCGGGGCCAGCAAGGCCTGCAACTCTTCTAGCTTGCTCGACACCTGAACCCCCTCGTGCATGTATGTGCATGCTGTGCAAAATAAAAAAATGGGCGAAACGCCCATCCTTGAAACGCCGTCGAACAGCGGCGCTGGAAGTGTCCAGCTAACAAAAAGCCCCTTAAAAGGGGCTCCTTAAACTGGTTGCGGGGGCCGGATTTGAACCGACGACCTTCGGGTTATGAGCCCGACGAGCTACCAGACTGCTCCACCCCGCGACAAAGCTGGGGCGGAAGTATACGACCGATCCCCTACAGGGTCAATGTAACCTTCCACCTGCAAGAAAGCCCGCAACAGCGGGCTCTCCTGACTAATTGGTACCGAGAAGGGGACTCGAACCCCTACACCCTATGGGCACAACCACCTCAAGGTTGCGTGTCTACCAATTCCACCACCTCGGCAATACTACGTTTGAAACCCTTCTTACTTCTGCTCTTGAGCTGGAGGTACGTCAGTCGCTGGAGTAGCCGACTTTTGCTCTTGAAGCACCGGTACATCATCAGAAGCCGGTTGTTGCTTTGGAACTTCCAACACTGCCGGGTTTGGCAAACCTACTTGAGTCAGCTGGTGAGCTTTCTCTTTAGCAAAGTAACCTAACCCTAAGCTGGTTATGAAGAAACCTGCGGCAAGTATAGCAGTAAACTTACTAAGAAAGGTAGAGGAACCTTGGCTTCCGAACACAGTATTTGAAGCACCTGCTCCGAAAGACGCGCCAGCGTCCGCACCTTTACCCTGCTGCAGCAAAACCAGAGCTACTACGCCCAATGCACCCAGCAGATGAAAAACGACTACGACTGTTTCCAGCATTTTTTCAGTTTCCCGCGGCGCGACAAATCGCACCGAACTCATCTGCATTCAGGGAAGCCCCACCAATGAGGCCCCCATCGATATCCGGCATGCCGAACAGTTCGACCGCATTGGCCGCCTTCACGCTGCCGCCGTATAGAAGCCGCACACCTTGTGCGATTTCAGAATTCTCTGCCGCCAACTGCGCGCGAATGGCTGCGTGCACATCCTGCGCCTGTTGCGGCGAAGCAGTCAGCCCGGTGCCAATGGCCCAGACCGGCTCGTAAGCGATTACTGCCTTGGCAAACACACCGACACCCAGCTCGTCGATGATGCTGCCCAGTTGCTGCGAGACAACTTCAAGGGTCTTGCCGGCTTCACGCTGCTCCAGGGTTTCCCCTATGCACAACACCGGAACCAGGCCGCTTGCCTGTGCCGCTGCAAACTTGCGAATCAGCATTTCGTCCTGCTCGCCCATTATCTGGCGGCGCTCGGAGTGCCCGACAAGCACCAGGGAACAACCTGCATCCACCAACTGACTTGGCGAGACCTCACCGGTCAGTGCACCTTGTCCGGATTCCACCGCAGAATTCTGCGCGCCGATCGAAATCGACTTTCCTTTCAAGCCATCAACCACTTGGCTGATATGCAACAAAGGCGGGAATACCGCTACCTCAACACCGCTCGGCAAGGCCAAGTCACATAGGCCGTCGATCAGCTCAGCGACGCTGGCGCGGGTACCGTGCATCTTCCAGTTACCAGCTACCATAGGGCGACGCATGCTGTACCTCGTCGGTCAAAGTGGGCGCAGATGTTACCCAACACAATCGAGGCTGGCAAGCCGAATTCAGGCAGAAACTTCAGTAACCAGTTTTGCCAGCTCTTCGGCGTAGCCGCGAACCAGGGTTTCGTCTTCGCCTTCGACCATTACACGCACCAGCGGCTCTGTCCCGGACTTGCGCAACAGAACCCGCCCGCGACCCGCCATGGCCTGGGTAACACGCTCGCTGGCCTCCTTGACCGACGCATGCTCGAGCGGGTTTGCACCGCCACCGAAACGCACGTTGATCAACACCTGAGGACACTTGCGCAATGCCTGGCGTGCCTCTGCCAGGCCCTGGGAGCGAGTCTTCAATGCCATCAGCACCTGCAGCGCGGCAATGATTGCGTCACCGGTGGTGGTGTGATGGAAGCACACGATATGCCCCGAGTTCTCGCCACCCACCAGCCAGTTGCGTTCCAGCAGATCAGCGATCACATAACGGTCACCGACGTTGGCGCGCACGAAGGGAATCGCCAGGTCCGCCAGGGCGAGCTCCAGCCCCAGGTTACTCATCAATGTACCGACCACACCGCCTTGCAGCTTGTTCTGCTCATGCAGATCGCGAGCGATGATGTACAGCAGTTCGTCGCCGTCGACGATGGCACCGGTGTGATCGACCATCAGCACGCGATCGCCGTCACCGTCGAACGCGATACCCAGGTCGGCATGCTCGGCCAGCACGGCAGCCTGCAGCTGGCCCATGTGGGTCGAACCGCAGTTGTCGTTGATGTTCAGGCCATTGGGGTGCGCGGACAGGACCACGACCTCGGCACCCAGCTCGCGGAATACGCTCGGCGCCACCTTGTACGTGGCACCGTGGGCGCAGTCGATGACGACCTTCAGGCCGGCAAAGCTGGTGCCGGTCGGCACGCTGCTCTTGCAGAATTCGATGTAGCGACCGGAGGCGTCGTTGATTCGCGAGACCTTGCCGATTTTGCTCGACTCAACCACGGTCATCGGGGTATCGAGCAGCTCTTCGATCATGTGCTCGATTTCATCGGGAAGCTTGGTGCCCTTCCCGGAGAAAAACTTGATGCCATTGTCGTCGTGGGGATTGTGCGACGCACTGATCACGATGCCGGCTTCAGCATGGAAGGTACGCGTCAGGTAAGCGATGGCCGGCGTCGGCATCGGGCCCAGGAGCATCACGTCGGCACCCGCCGACGTCAGCCCGGCCTCGAGTGCCGATTCGAACATGTACCCGGAAATCCGCGTGTCCTTGCCTACCAGCACCTTGCACGCACCCATCTTGCGGAACGCCATGCCGGCAGCCCAGCCCAGCTTGAGCATGAAGTCAGGAGTGATCGGATAAACGCCGACCCGACCACGAATACCGTCGGTGCCAAAATATTTCTTAGTCATAATTACTCCATCTTTCTTATTCGGCTGATTCCACGGCGGTGATCATTTTCACCACATCAACTGTTTCAGCTACGTCATGGACACGCAATATACGCGCACCTTTGTGCGATGCCAGCGCCGCGAGGGCAAGACCGCCGTACAGGCGCTCCCCGACGGGACGATTCAACGCCTGACCGATCATGCTCTTGCGCGACACCCCAACCAACAGCGGGCGCCCCAAGGCATGCAAGGCCTCCATGTGCTTGAACAAGCTTAGATTGTGCTGCAGGTTTTTTGCGAAGCCAAAACCCGGATCGAGAATGATCCGCTCAGCCGGAATGCCCACCGCTGCGCATTGAGCCATGCGCTCGGCAAGAAACTGGCCCACCTCTTGGGTGACGTCCTGGTAGTGCGGGTTGTCCTGCATGTCACCCGGCTCACCGAGCATGTGCATCAGGCACACGGGCAAGCCGGTAGCCGCCGCCGCATCCAGCGCTCCTTCGCGGCGCAACGAACGCACGTCATTGATCAAGCCGGCACCGAGTCGCGCTGTTTCGCGCATGACCGCGGGTGTGGAGGTATCAACCGAGATGATCACATCCAGCTCACGGTGGATCCGCTCGACGATCGGCGCCACGCGCTCCAGCTCTTCGAGCGGAGAAACCGCCCTGGCGCCCGGGCGAGTGGACTCGCCGCCGACATCGATCAATGTGGCGCCGGCCGCAACCATGGCTTCCGCATGGCGCAACGCCGCATCGAGCTGGCTGAATTTGCCACCATCGGAGAAAGAATCGGGAGTGACATTGAGAATGCCCATGACATGCGTCTGGGCCAAATCAAGAACCCGGTTGCCGCAAGGCAACCGGGTCGAGGACTGAACAAAAGTCATTTCAAACCTTAAACGTCAGCAGCGGGACCGCCGATAGGTGTTTCCGGACGTTCGCCCTGCACCGCCGGAGGAGTGCCGGATGTACCGGTACCGCCCGACCAGTCGCGAGGTTCGCGAGGGGTGCGCCCAGCCATGATGTCGTCGATCTGCTCGGCATCGATGGTTTCATACTTCATCAGGGCATCGGCCATGGCGTCGAGCTTGTCACGGTTGTCCGTGAGAATCTGCTTGGCCGTGCCATAGCACTGGTCGATGATGCTACGCACTTCGGAGTCGATCAGCTTGGCTGTCTCACCGGAGAAGCTTGCACTCTGGCCACCGCCGCCGCGACCGAGGAACACTTCGCCCTCTTCTTCGGCGTACATCAGCGGACCGAGCTTCTCGGAAAGGCCCCACTTGGTCACCATGTTCCGCGCAATCTGGCTGGCACGCATGATGTCGTTGGACGCACCGGTGGTGACGCCATCGAAGCCCAGGGTCATTTCTTCAGCGATACGGCCACCGTAGAGCGAGCAGATCTGGCTGATCAGTGCGCGCTTGGACAGGCTGTAGCGATCTTCTTCCGGCAGGAACATGGTCACACCCAGCGCACGACCGCGCGGAATGATCGAGACCTTGTACACCGGATCATGCTCAGGCACGACGCGACCGACAATGGCATGGCCGGCTTCGTGATAAGCGGTGTTCTGCTTTTCTTTCTCGGACATGACCATGGATTTGCGCTCGGCGCCCATCATGATCTTGTCTTTGGCCAGTTCGAACTCTTTCATCTCGACG